>CALEQS010000092.1 GCA_937907975.1 uncultured Clostridia bacterium
GCCCGTCACGGCGTTCTGGTGGAGGTCCACGGCGAAGGCATGCTGCTGCTGGGCGAAAGCGGCGTTGGTAAGAGCGAGGCAGCCATTGAGCTGGTGAAGCGCGGCCACCGACTGATTGCCGATGATGCGGTGGAGATCAAAAAAGAGGGCGCTTATGTGCTTTCCGGTTCGGCCCCGGAGCTGATCCGGCACTATATTGAGCTGCGCGGTATTGGCGTAATCAATGTGGCGAAGCTGTTTGGCATGGGCGCCGTCAAGGAATCCGCCAATATTGACATGGTGGTGAACCTGGAGGCATGGCGGGACGACGTGCTCTATGACCGACTGGGCGTGGAGAATGAATTCACCACGATCCTGGGGGTCAAGGTGCCCAACCTGACCATCCCGGTGAAGCCCGGAAGAAATCTTGCTGTCATTCTGGAGGTTGCGGCTATGAACAACCGCCAGAAAAAGATGGGCTATAATGCCGCGCTGGAGTTTACTGAGCAGATCAACAAGCACTTCGACGAAACTATGGCGGCGGAGAATTAAGCAGAAAAACAGGGGACGGTGCGCCGTCCCCTGTAGTTTGCCCCGATGATGGAAAATAGAGAGGAAGGATGGAATGCGTTCTGGAAAGAACGGATCAACGCTGCTGACAGAGGGCAGCATTTTAGGAAAACTATTTGGATTTGCGGTGCCGCTATTTTTGGGCAACCTGTTTCAGCAGCTCTACAATGTGGCCGATACGCTGATCGTCGGCAACCTGCTGGGCAATCAGGCGCTGGCCGCCGTCAGTTCCACCGGCAGCCTGATCTTTGTGCTGGTCGGCTTTTTCGGCGGCATCTTCACCGGTGCGGGTGTCGTCATCTCCCGCTACTTCGGTGCAAAGGACGAAAAGCGGATGCAACTGGCCATCCACACGGCGCTGGCCTTCGGCATCGCCGCCGGAGTGCTGGTCATGATCCTTGGCGGCCTGTTTACGCCCCAGATCCTTGTGCTCATGGACACGCCGCCGGAAGTACTGGCCGCCTCCATCACCTATGTCCGGGTCTACTTCCTCGGCGCGCTGGGGTTGGTGCTCTATAACACCTGTATGGGCATTATGCAGGCGGTGGGCGACAGCAAGCACCCGCTGGAGTACCTCATCGTCTCCTCTGTGCTCAACATCATTCTGGACATCGTGATGATCGCCGTGTTCCACATGGGCGTGGGCGGTGCGGCGCTGGCCACCATCCTCTCGCAGTTTATCAGCGTGGTGCTCTGCCTCATCCGTCTGGTGCGGGTGAATGAGTCCTACCGGGTGCACCTGACGAAGATCCGCTTTGACAAGTTCATGCTCAAGCTCATCATCCAGTATGGCCTGCCTTCCGGCATCCAGAACTCCATCATCGGCATTGCCAATGTGGTGGTGCAGGCCAATATCAACGCCTTTGGTGAGATGTCCATGGCGGGCTGTGGAGCCTATGCGAAGATCGAGGGCTTTGCATTTCTACCCATCACCAGCTTTACGCAGGCGCTCACTACTTTTGTGGGTCAGAATCTGGGCGCCCGGGAATATGAGCGCACCAAGAAGGGCGCCCGCTTCGGTATCCTCTGCTCGGTGCTCATCGCAGAGCTCATCGGCGTGGCGATCTTCGCCTCGGCGCCTCTGCTGATCTCTGCGTTCACACAGGAACCGGAGGCCATCAAATTCGGTGCGGACAAAGCCCGCATCTGCGCACTGTTCTATTTCCTGCTGGCCTTCAGTCACTGCATCTCCGCTGTGCTCCGGGGCGCCGGCCGGGCCATGGTGCCCATGGTGACGATGATGGCGTTCTGGTGTGTCATCCGCGTCAGCTTTTTGTCTGTCATGGTGCCCGTCATTCAGAGCATTGCCGTTGTCAACGGGGTCTTCCCACTGACCTGGAGCCTGAGCTCTATCACACTGCTGATCTATTACCTGAAAGCCAACTGGCTCTACGGCTTTGAGCAGCAGAAGCCAGAACGCAAGTTGGCGGAAGCCGCTGAAGAATAACAAATAATCAAAACCCGCCGCATCCATATGAACCGCGCCCCGTCAAGCGTACAATGAAATAAAATAATCTTTTTGCTGC
>CALEQS010000093.1 GCA_937907975.1 uncultured Clostridia bacterium
CTGGCAATGGCTCTGTTCGTGTAGCCTGCGTTCTTGAGATACTGGATAGCTCCGCATTCTTCTCGCTGTAGGTGCTGTCCCTTCTTGCGTTCCGAAAGTTCTGTGGTATAATGATGGCAGTCCATAGTGATTGCCCTCCCTTGGAAGAAGTTGTGTGCAAACTTCATTCTACCATGCGGGGTAAATCACTATGGATTTTTTCTTAGGTGTCCAACTTCATTTTACAATCGACCAAGCAAAAATTTCAATGCAGGATTTGGTGCAGTCAACACGCATCAGCCCATCCGTGCAAACCGATCCTGTACAGCAGTCCCACCTTCGACCAGCAGAAAAATACGAAGCGCACCCCGCCAGGAGTGCGCTTCGTTTTCCGTGAATACAGGGCAGACGATTACTGCATGCTGTCCTCGTAGGCCTTGATCATCTTCTTGACCATCTGGCCGCCGACACTGCCGGCCTCGCGGGAGGTCAGGTCGCCGTTATAGCCCTGCTTCAGATTGACGCCCACCTCGCTGGCCGCCTCCATCTTGAACTTGTCCAGAGCCTCACGGGCATTGGGGACGACAGGCTGATTGCTGTTCTTGTTGTTAGACATTACAATACATCTCCTTCTCATCGTGTCTGTTGTGTTTTCGGTGCTTTCCCTCTCGGGAAGTACCGAGCGTAGTTTTGACGCAGTAAGGAGAAATATGCGTTTTTATGGGGTTCCATATTTTTACTCAAATCCATCTCTGAAATCAACTCGGATAGAGCCTCTGCACCACAGTATAGGCACATGGATAGGGCACCCACCATGTTATCCGTTGGGAAGACAGAGGCCGGAAATATCAGTCCGATTGACATGGTCTTCTTTCGCAGCTTCGAATTTGGCCAACTCCGCAATTTCATCGGAAAGAGTCTGTGTTCCAACGCTGTATTTATCACTAAAAAAATCAGCGCCTGTCGATAGGACAGGCGCTGACTGTGCATATTGGATTAAAACAGGCGCTCCGGCGCTGCTCAGAAACCGTAGCCCTCGGGCTCGTTGGAGTGCTCGAACACATAGGGGTTCTCGATCTCGCCGGACTCCACCTTCTTCCACCACTCAGCGGCCTTGGCAGGCATACCCAGCCACAGCTCGCGGGTCATGGGCTGCTCCATGTCATGAGTGGCATAGCGCCAGTCGCTGGTGCGGGAGATATACTTTTCGTCCTGCTGAGAGGAGTTCTCGTCGCCCAGATCGCCGGCGGCCACGCGGAGCAGAGAGCCGTACTGCTCGGAGACGGTGTGCAGCTTCAGGTCGTCCACCAGCAGTTTCTTCAGCGGGCGCCTGGCCAGATTGGACATAATGGTGCGGTTCTCATAGGGCATGGTCTTCCACATACGGGCGATCTCCCAGGCGCGCTCCACGGCTTTGCCCTTGGGCACGACCTCGCTGACCATGCCGTACTTCAGCATATCCTGCGCAGTGAACTGACGGGCGGTCATCATGTAGTAATTGCCGACCTTGGTGCCCATGTAGTGCTGGCACATCAGGCCCATGCCGTCGCCGGGCACCAGACCGCCCTGAGCGTGGGGCACCTCCATCTTGGTGTCCTCGGTGCAGATGGTCACATCGCACAGCATGGCGGAATCCCAGTGGAAACCGGGGCCGGGGATGGCGCCGATGGTGGGCACGTCGATGTCGAACACCATGTTCTTGATGAGGTTGGTGTCGTCGAAATACTGATGCTGGAAACGCTGGGTGGGCAGCTCGGAGTAGGTCTCCCAGCCGTTGGCGTCGGACTCGATCATCCAGTTGTCGCCGATGTGGGTAAAAATGATGATCTCATTCTTGAAATCCAGGCTCAGCACGCGGGTCAGCTGAGAGCAGGCGCGGTGGGACATACCGGAGTGATGCATGGGGCCGTCGTTGGTCTTCCAGGTGACCTGCACGATGCCGTCCTCACGCTTCAGATCGGCAAAATTCTTGAACCATTCCTTGTACTCGTCGAACTCGGGGAGCTTGACATAATCAGCCAAAGGCTTATTCATAAATTGGATTCCTCCTCATTTTTTCCAGAACTGCCGCTCAAATGCGGCTGCTCCTCTTCAAACGATTAGATTCTATCGCAATTTATGTTCTTTCGCAATAGTTTATCGCGCGTTTCGCCGTTTTAACGAAACTTGTGCCCGCGATTCACTCCTCCTTTTTACCCCCCTTTTTCCCCCCCCCCCTGCAGCGCCCGGACTGACGACCACGGTGCGCTCCCGCCGCAACACAGGCGTACGGAACAAGCGCCGACAGCAATAATGCGAGCACACCCAGCACGATCAGAACCACCTTCGTCGCATCGCCCCCTTTTTCCCCTATCATAGGCGATACTTTGTATAAAGTCTGCCGTTTTCCGTCTGACAGGCGCAAAACAGTGCCATTTGTCTGGCACATCCTTTACCTTTCCTTTTTCCACGCGCCGGTCTCGTCCTCAATGCCAAACTCCTCAGGATGGAACACCGGGTCTTTCCCCTGCTTCTTCTGCTTCTCATAGTCCTTCAGCAGTGCACTGGCCTTGGGTGCCAGCAGCGCGATGGCGATGATATTGGCCCACGCCATCAGGCCGTAGCCGATGTCGCCCATAGCCCACATTGCGTCAGCATTGACCACCGCGCCGAGGAAGGAGGCGATCAAAAAGATTGCCCGGCCGATCCCCACTGCCAGCTTACTGTTGCCAGTCAGGTAGCGCACATTGGACTCCGCCTGATAGCAGTAGCTGGTCATAGAGGTAAAGACGAACAGCACGATGATGGTGGCCAGCAGCTTGCCTGTCCAACTGCCCATACTGCTCATGAGTGCGTGCTGCGTCCACTTGATGCCCGTCTCAATACCGCCGGTCTGGTCGAGCAGCAGATTGCCCGCACCATCGGTCACGTCAAAGGTCCCGGTCAGCAGCACGATAAAAGCAGTGGATGTGCCGATGAACAGGGTGTCCACATAGATGGAGAAGGACTGGATCAGGCCCTGCTTGGCCGGGTGGGAGCACTCCGCCGCAGCGGAGACGATGGCGCCGCAGCCCATGCCGGCCTCATTGGAGTAGATGCCCCGCTTGACGCCCCAGGAGACGGCGGAACCGAGGATGCCGCCGAACACCGCATGAACACCGAAGGCGGACTGAAAGATCATTGCCAGCACGCCAGGAAGTTTTGTGATGTTCGTAAACAGAATGAACAGCGCCGCAGCAAGGTAGATGCCGCACATAAGCGGCGCCAGCAGCTCAGCCAGCTTGGCAATGCGCTTAATGCTGCCGTAGACCACAATACCAAGAATAACGCAGCAGATCAGGCCCACCACGATCTTGTTGACTGAGAAAGCCTCCTCAAACACCATGACCAGCGAGTTGATCTGCACACCGGGCATCAGCAGACCAGGCCCGAGAAAAGCCACGATGGCGAAGAGAATCGCATAGGGCTTGCACTTCAGACCTTTTTCGATGTAGTAAGCAGGGCCGCCTTGATAGGTGCCGTCCGCGTTGCGCACCTTATAGGCCTGCGCAAGCGCCGACTCGGCGTAGGCAGACACTGCGCCGATAATGGCGATGATCCACATCCAGAACACGGAGCCGGGTCCGCCGTAGAAAATGGCAGACGCCACGCCGGCAATATTGCCCATGCCCACCCGGGCACCCACTGTGGTGGCAAAGGACTGGAAGGGGGTAATGCCGTCGCTCTTGCACTCCTCCTTGTCGGTCAGCAGGCGCACCATCTCCCGGAGCAGGCGGATCTGCGGAAAGCGCATCCTCAGCGAGA
>CALEQS010000094.1 GCA_937907975.1 uncultured Clostridia bacterium
TATCACCCCTTCATGAACCGGGACTCCCTGGTCATTCTGGGCGACCACGTCACGCTGGACGCCGGCTCCGGCTGCGTCCACACCGCACCTTCCTTCGGCCTGGACGACTTCTATGTCTGCCAGCGCTATCCTGAGATCCCCACCGACATCACCATGGAGGTTTCCGTCAACGCCCAGGGCAAGCTGAATGAGTTCGCCGGCAAGTATGAAGGTCTGCACGTTTTCAAGGCCCACGACACCATCTTCAACGATCTGGTGGCCAGCGGCCATATCCTGTCCTCCAAGGACATCGTCCACAGCTATCCCCACTGCTGGCGCTGCAAGAAGCCTGTCATCTTCCGCGCCACCCAGCAGTGGTTTGCCAGCGTGGATGCCATCAAGGATCAGGCCGTCGCCGCCTGCGAGGACATCTACTGGAAGCCTGAGTGGGGCAAGGAGCGCATGATCTCCATGATCCGCGAGCGCTCCGACTGGTGCATCTCCCGTCAGCGCACCTGGGGTGTGCCCATCCCCATGTTCTTCTGCGAGGACTGCGGCAAGCCCTACTGCACCGACGAGTCCATCGCCAAGGTGGCGGACATCTTCCGCGCCGAGGGCTCCAACGCATGGTGGGCCAAGTCCGTCGAGGAACTGATGCCCGAGGGCGCCAAGTGTGAGTGCGGCTGCACCAGGTTCCGCAAGGAGAAAGACATTCTGGACGTCTGGTTCGACTCCGGTTCCACCTGGAACGCCGTGTGCAAGGCCCGTCCCGAGCTGCAGTATCCCGCCGACATCTATCTGGAGGGCGGTGACCAGTACCGCGGCTGGTTCCAGTCCTCCATGCTGACCAGCATCGCCTCCAACGGCATCGCCCCCTACAAGCAGATCATCACCCACGGCTGGACCGTAGACGGTCAGGGCAAGGTCATGCACAAGTCTCTGGGCAACGCCATCAGCCCCCAGGACACCATCAAGGACTACGGCGCGGACATCCTGCGCCTGTGGGTCTCCTCTGCGGACTACACCCAGGATATGCGCCTGTCCAAGCCTATCCTGAAGCAGCTGAGCGACACCTATCTGAAGGTGCGCAACACCTGCCGCTATATCCTCGGCAACCTGAACGGCTTTGACCCGGACAACACCGTGGCCTTTGCCGACATGATCGAGCTGGATCAGTGGGCGGTCAGCCGCTGCAACGATCTGGTGGCCGAGTGCCGCCGCTGCTACGACAACTACGAGTTCCACGGTGTGTACCGTGCGATCTATAACTTCTGCGTGGTGGATATGTCCAACTTCTATCTGGACATCATCAAGGACCGCCTGTACTGCGAGAGCCCCGATTCTCTGGCCCGCCGCAGTGCCCAGAGCGCGATCTTCATCGTGCTGGACGCCATGGTGCGCCTGCTGGCTCCCATTCTGGCCTTCACCAGCGAGGAGATCTGGGCCGCTATGCCCCATGCCAAGGGCGACGATGCCGAGAGCGTGCTCTTCAACGACATCCCCGAGGTCAACCCCGCCTACTCCTTCAACGAGGAGCAGCAGGCCTACTGGGAGAAGATCCTGGCCCTGAAGGCCGACGTCAACAAGGCGCTGGAGGAAGTCCGCGCGGCCAAGGTGGTCAAGAAGTCCACCGACGCCAAGCTCACCCTCTACTTCAACGACGAGGCCTGGGCGCGCTTTGAGAGCCTGAAGGACCATCATTTCGAGGCCCTGTTCATCGTCTCCGACGTGAAGCTCGTTCACGGCGAGGGCGAGGGTTACACCGGAGAGGCCTTCCCCGGTCTGACCGTCAAGGTGGAGCCGGACGAGGCCCCCAAGTGCCCCCGCTGCTGGAACCACCATCCCTCCATCGGCACCGCCGAGGGTCATCCCGAACTCTGCCCCCGCTGCGCCGCCGTGGTCAAGGCCATGGGTCTGGAGTGATCAACTGAATCAAGCGGTGTGATCACCGATAAAAAGGCAAAAGCGAGAGCGGCCATTGGCCGCTCTCGCTTTTGCTTTGATCCATTGGGGTTTGCGGAAATAAAGACAAACCACAATTTAATTGTATCTGTCTACGCGGTTAAAGCACCTTTTTATTGTCTGCACCGGGCGTGGTAACGATGGTCACGCTGGGGGTGATGATGAGCGCGCCCTTGGCGGTGGCGGCACCCTTGAACATGGCCTCCACCATCTGCTTGAAGGTGTCCACCAGTGCGCCCTCGGAAACGTACTCGGCGGTGCCCTTGACCTGATAGCCCTCCAGCGTCTGGGCGTTAAAGGCGGAGACGGCGATCTGTCCGCCGTTGGCGGCGAGATTCTTCAGCGTGGTGTCGAGAAACACATCGCCGACCACCAGCTTGCCGTCCTCGGTGACGTCCTTGAAGGCCACAGGCACCACGTTGGGTTCTCCGTTGGCGCAGGTGGCCAGATCCCACATATTTTCCTTCAGCACTTTGACTGCCGCTTCATTCATAGTGATTTCCTCCATTCTTGTAATGTGAACTTCAATCATTTCTCCTGAACAAGACTCATTATAGGCGTGCTTCTTCTCCTGCGGAAGATATTAGTCGGTTTATAAGTCGCTATTAAATTCAACAGTAACTTGTAAGTGTGAATGCAGTTCTCTATAATAGAGCCCACAGGAGGGGTGGCATATGTATCAAAGAAAGCTGGAAAAGGACATCCGCTGTCCGCTGGAGTATGGGCTGGAGATATTCGGAGGCAAGTGGAAATCCCGGATCATCTGCGTGCTGGCGGTCAAGCAGGTGCTGCGTTACAGCGAACTGCGCCGGGAGATGGGCAACATCACCGATGCAGTGCTGGCTGCGACGCTGAAGGAACTGATTGCGGACGACATTGTGTCCCGCACCTCCTATGACGAGATCCCGCCCCGGGTGGAGTATGCCCTGACGGAGAAGGGGGCGTCAGTGGTGCCGATCCTGCAGAGCATCTGCCATTGGAGCGGCATCTTCTACCGGGAGACCGGGGAGAACACCCCGATCCAGTGCCTGAAATGTGACCACAGATAAGGGAGAAATGAGACATGGAGATCCAGTATACAGAGGAAATGAAATTTACACAGGAACAGGTGGTGGAGCTCTTTGAGAGTGTCCACTGGGTGAGTGCCGAGTACCCCAGCCGCCTTTACAAGGCGCTGATGCACTCCTCCAGCGTGTTCACCGCCTGGGATGGGGACCGGCTGGTGGGCCTGCTCCGGGCCATTGATGACAGCGAGCTGGTGGCCTACCTCCACTATGCACTGGTGCACCCGGACTATCAGGGGCATCACATCGCGGGCACACTCATCGAAATGGCCAAGGAGAAGTACAAGGACTATCTCTACATCAACCTGATGCCAGAGGAGAGTAAAAACGCCGCCTTCTATCAGCGTTTTGGCTTTGAGATCATGCCCGACGGCGTGGCGATGCAGAGGTGCAATTTTGCGGGAAAGTATTAAGCAAAAGCGGAAGGCATAAGAAAAGGCGGTCACAGAGGTAAAGATTCTGTGACTGCCTTTTTTTGACTGGAGAAACGGAGAATGATCTGGTAAAGTCGGGTCTGCAGCGGCATATTTGGCGGTGTACGGCCACTGCGGCCCGGCCCTTCTTTCTGCCATGCCGGCACACAGATTTGGACAGCGGTGCGGACAAGCCCGGACACAGAATGCACTTCTCTTTGCCCCGTATGGGCTTTTGGCCGCGCATCCGATGGGCCGGTCGTGCGCAAGAGCCCGCAGGATTTTCCACCATACTCAAACAGCCCCTGCCATCACGGCAGGGGCTGTTTTTCTGACCGCTAAGGATCAGGTTTCGGAAGCGGATTTGGATCCCGTGGCCGCATCCGGCTGCATGAATACAGCTTCGAATTCCTCGGCGGACATGGTCTCGTGCTCCAGCAGGAAGTTGGCCACGATGCCCAGCTCTCTGCGGTGCGCCTCCAGGCGGCGCGTGCACTCGGCCATGGCGCGGTCGAGAATGGCGCGCACTTCCTGATCCACGCCGGAGACGATGGTCTCGGAATAGGTGTGGGTGTGGCCCATGCTGCGGCCGATGAACACTTCGTCATTGCCGGTGTCCAGCACCAGCGGCCCGAGCTTTTCACTCATGCCGTATTTGGTGACCATATTGCGGGCGATGGAGTTGGCCCGCTGAAGGTCATTGGACGCGCCGGTGGAGATGTCGCCCAGCACCAGCGCCTCGGCGCACCGGCCGCCCAGCAGGGCGACGATGTCCTCATAGAGCTCAGTGCGGGAACGGAAGGGCTTATCCTCCTCGGGCAGGCTGATGGTCATGCCGCCGGCCTGGCCCCGGGGCACAATGGTGATCTGGTGCACCGGGTCGTGGGTGGGCAGAGTGTGCATGACCACGGCGTGGCCCGCCTCGTGCCAGGCCGTCAGGCGGCGGGAAGACTCGGTGACCACCCGGCTCTTCTTGGCCGGGCCCGCGATGACCTTGATGATGGACTCCTGCAGATCATCCATGGTGATGAAATGGCGTCCATCCCGGGCGGCCCGGAGGGCACCCTCGTTCATCAGGTTCTCCAGATCGGCGCCGGTGAATCCGCCGGTGGACTTAGCCAGCGTGTGCAGATCCACGTCCTCAGCCAGCGGCTTGCGGCGGGAGTGCACGGCCAGAATATCCTCACGGCCCTTCACATCCGGGTATCCCACATAGATCTGCCGGTCGAAGCGGCCTGGGCGGAGCAGAGCGGGATCCAGAATATCCTGCCGGTTGGTGGCGGCCATGACAATGACGCCGGAGTTGCCGGAGAAGCCGTCCATCTCCACCAGCAGCTGGTTCAGGGTCTGCTCGCGCTCGTCGTGACCTCCGCCCAGACCGGTGCCGCGCTGGCGGCCCACGGCGTCGATCTCGTCGATGAACACGATGGAGGGGGCGGTCTTTTTCGCCTGCTCAAACAGGTCGCGCACGCGGCTGGCACCCACGCCGACATACATTTCCACAAAGTCGGAGCCGGAGATGGACAGAAATTCCACCCCCGCCTCACCGGCCACAGCCTTGGCCAGCAAGGTCTTGCCGGTGCCCGGAGGGCCCACCAGCAGCACGCCCTTGGGGATGCGGGCCCCCAGGTCGTTGTACTTCTGGGGATCACGCAGGAAGTCCACGATCTCCTTCAGCTCCTCCTTCTCCTCCTCTGCGCCGGCCACGTCGCGGAAGGTGACCGGGTGGTTCTTGTCATAGGGGGTGGAGGTGTGGGCCTTGCCGAAGTTGGCCATGGAGTTCTTGCCGCCCCCGGCATTCTGGCGCAGGAACACAAGATAGATCATGGCCACGATCACGACGCACGTCAGCAGGCTGGGCCCCCAGGTGGAGATCCAGCTGGGCGGCGTGTCCGGCTCATAGCTGTAGTCGGTGATGACGCCGCTGGTCCACTGCTGCTGGATCAGCTCGCCCAGATCCTCCCGGAAGATGGTCACGTCGGTGATCTCGCATTTGTCCTCGCTGCCGTCGGACAGGTCGAGCGTGACAGTGTTATCCTGCACCGTGAAGCTCTTCACCTGCTCCTGCTGGAACAGCTGGACCATTTGACTGTAACTGAGTTTTCCCGCGTCGTTGGAATGGGAGATATACTGCATGGCGAAAAGAAACACCAGGATCAGCGCCCCATAAAAGGCGAGGGATCGTAAAGCACTTTTGTTCATTCGTTAACCTCGATCGTTGTGGGTTTTGAGGAGAAATTTGTCATTCTGAGGCCGCAGGCCGAAGAATCTTACCACACCGGCTTCTACAAGGAAACTGTTGCTTGTAGAAGCCGGGCGTTTTAAGATCCTTCGCTTCGCTCAGGATGACAAGCGCGAAAGCACTCGAAGTGTCAAGCAGAAGCTGCCCGGAATGTCAAAGAGACAAGATCCGGAAGCCCCTCAGTCGGAGTAGGTTTCCGGCTTCAGAATGCCGATATAGGGCAGATTGCGGTACTTTTCGGCGTAGTCCAGACCGTAGCCCACAATGAAGGCATTGGGCACGGTGAAGCCGACATAGTCGGCGGTGATGGGCTTGACCCGACGCTCCGGCTTGTCCAGCAGAGTGCACAGCTTGATGGAGGCGGGGTGGCGGGCCTCCAGCACATGGAGCAGATAGCTCAGGGTGTTGCCGGAGTCCAGAATGTCCTCCACCACGATGACGTGGACACCCTCAATGGAATCGGACAGATCCTTCTTGATCTCCACCTGGCCGGAGGACTTGGTGCCCTTGCCGTAGGAGGAGACGCTCATAAAGTCGATCTCGACAGGAATGTCAATGGCGCGGCTCAGGTCGGCCATGAAGATGTAGGAGCCCCGCAGGACGCTGACCAGCAGGACCCGGTCTTTGTCGGCGTAGTCCCGGGCGATCTCCGCGCCCAGCTCAGCCACCCGGGCCTTGAGCTGCTCCTCGGAGAACAGGACCTCAGAGACATCGTTGTGCATTTCGTGGATATGAGTACTCATACTGTCTGATTCCTCTCTTTTTCTTTGATTATAATGTGGAGGCACGGCTGGCCGGGGGCCGGAACGGCGGCGGCGTCTATGCCGATGCTCCAGACGGCGGCGCACCGCCCAAGCTGCTCCAGCACCGGGATGAGATCCCGGCGGGCTTCTGGGATGCGGCGCTCGATCATCCATTTTTTCACGCTCTTGGTGCCCTCTCGGCCCGCCAGCTTCAATTCGTCACCGGTTTTCCGCTTGCGCAGCACCACCGGTTCAAAGGCGGAAAGGTAAAATTCCGCACCGTCACTGTGCGTCCAGTCCTCCGGGCACACCGTCTGCTCCACCGTGACAGTGTAGGGGCCGATGTCCCGGGTGCCGGTGAAATCCAGCTCCGTCTCGGGCAGGATCTCCACCCGGCCCGGGAAGGAGAACACCAGCGAATCGTAGACCCGCTGGGCGGAGATGCCCCGGGGCAGGTCACAGTGGGCGCTGGGATCACTGCCCCGGCACAGCTCCAGCACCATGCGGCGCTGGCGGGCGGTGAGCACCAGCTCGGGTTCCAGCTTTTCCGCCGCGGCCTGAATGACCCGGGCGGCGATGGCGGCGCTCTGGCCGTTCACACTGTCCAGCGGAAGAATGACGCTGCCGGCGGCCACTGTGGCGTCCATGGCCAGATTGGCGGCCCGGGCGGAGAGAAATTCGCCGTCCTGCCGCAGGGAGGCGGCGGTGGCGGAGAGTGTTTCGGTGAGATTCGGGTTCATCTGCCGCAGCAGGGGCATGACCTTGTGCCGCAGTAGATTGCGCGGGGTGTAGTCCGGGTCGGCGTTGGTGGCGTCCTCCACAAAGGGGATGCCCTCTTCAGCGGCGTAGGACTCAATGAGTGCCCGGGGCACATTCAGGAACGGCCGCACCAGCCGCCCGCGGCGGGGCGGGATGCCTCCAAGGCCGCTCAGCCCGCTGCCCCGCACCAGATGGAGAAGCAGGGTCTCGGCATTGTCGTCAGCGTGGTGGGCGGTGGCAATGACGCAGTCGTCAAACTGGTCGGCCACCTTGTGGAACCAGTCGTAGCGTAGCTTCCGCCCGGCCTCCTCCAGCCCCAGGCCGTGCTCTTTTGCGTAATAGGGCACGTCTACCTTGACGGCGTGGAGGGGGATGCCCTGCGCTTCGCACTGGGCGCGGACAAATTCCGCGTCCGCGTCGGACTCGGGCCGGATGCCGTGGTCAAAGTGGCAGGCGTGCACCTGAAAGCCCAGCCGCGCAGACTGCCCGGCCAGAAAGTGGAGCAGGCTCATGGAGTCCACCCCGCCGCTGACGCAGCACAGCACCGTTCCCCCGGCGGGAAACATGGCGTATTCCTCGGCCAGCGGCATCACCCTGGCCAGCAGTTTCTTTTCTTCACTCATAAATGCTGATAACTCCTGTGGGAGTGGGGGTTGAGATTTTTCGATCAGGAGGACAAACCCCAATTTGAACGAGTTTCTTTCAGTGATTCCCTGCTCTCCTCACGGCTCCTGATGCTTCCAGTCCACGCTGGAGAAGGTGGTGAATTCAGGCAGCCACTGGAGGGGAACGGTGGCCAGCTCGCCGTGGCGGTTTTTGGCCACGATGCACTCGGCCAGATTGTGGTTTTCCGTGTCCTGATTATAGTAGTCATCGCGATAGATGAACATAACGATGTCGGCGTCCTGCTCGATAGCGCCGGATTCACGCAGGTCACTCAGCCGGGGTCGCTTGTTCTCGCGGTTCTCGTTGGCACGGGACAGCTGGCTCAGGCAGATGACCGGCACATTCAGCTCTTTTGCCATGATCTTCAGGGCGCGGGAGATGTCGCTGACCACCTGCTGGCGGCTCTCGCCGGAGTAGTTCTGCTTGCCCCCGGCGCTGGTCATCAGCTGGAGGTAGTCGATGACAACCAGACCCAGATTTTCCACCCGGCGGCACTTTGCGTTCATGTCCGCAACGGACAGGGACGGGTTGTCGTCAATCAGGATGTTGGCGTGGTTCAGGGCGGAGGCGGCCAGCGCCACCTTCTCCCAGTCCTCATCGGTCAGGCTGCCGGTGGTAAGCTTTTTGTTGTCCACAAAGGACTCGTTGCTCAGCAGGCGCATGGCCAGCTGCTCCCGGCTCATTTCCAGCGAGAAGAATACGCAGGCCTTGCCGGAGTGCTTTCCGGCGTAGAGCAGGATGTTCAGTGCCAGCGAGGTCTTGCCCATGCCGGGACGGGCAGCCAGCAGAATGAGGTCGCTTTTATTGAGGCCGGAGATGACCGTGTCCACATCGGGTAGACCGGTGGACAGGCCGGGGACGGCGCTGTCGCTGCTGGCCAGCTCGGCCAGACGCTCATACACTTCGTGCATGACAGC
>CALEQS010000095.1 GCA_937907975.1 uncultured Clostridia bacterium
GCCGAGGGGCGTCACAACGTCAAAGATCAGATTTGTGTGGGTGGGGCCGGGCACCATACGGAAATCGTGAATGGCAATGGCCGGATCGATGCACTTGATCAGTTCCAATACCTGTTCCCGGACGGCGGCGGTAGCGCCGTCGTCATTGGCCAGAGGGTCCATATGAATCACCGCCTCACAGCCCAGCTTATCTGCCAGTTCCATCTCCGCCCGGTCGATGGCATCATGAAGGGTGAGCACATTCTCGTCTGCGGGCACCTCGGCGTGGAGGGAGACCAGCAGACGGCCCAGCCCGTAGTCATGCACCACCAGATCGTGAATGCCGTGGATCTCGCTGTAAGAGAGCACAATGTCCTCGATCTGCTTCACCAGCGCCGGGTCGGGCGGCCCGCCCAGCAGAGAGGAAATGGTGTCCTTCGCCGCGCCGCAGCCCGCCCAGAGCACTGCCGCGGCCACCAGAATGCCGCACCAGCCGTCGATCTTCCAGCCGGTCAACTGGCCCACCAGCACCGACGCCAGCACCACCGCAGTGCTGGCTGCATCGCTCAGGCTGTCCGTGGCGGTGACCCGCATGGCGGCGGAGTCCATCTTCTTTCCATAGCCGCAGTTGTAGACAAACATATAGAGCTTGACCAGGATGGACGCCAGCAGGATGCCCACGACCACTGCGCCGGATTGAACCGCATCCGGGTGCAGGATTTTTTCCACAGAGCTCTTCGCCAGCTCCAAGCCCATCAGAATGACCAGCAGAGCCACCACAAACCCCGCAATGGTCTCCATGCGCCCATAGCCGAAGGGGTGCTCCCGGTCAGGCTTCCGTCCCGCAAGGCGGCACCCAAAGAATGTGATGAGCGACGAACCTGCGTCGGACAAGTTGTTGAAGGCGTCCGCTGTAATGGCGATGGATCCGCTGAGCAGACCCGCCAGAAATTTTCCGGCACACAGCAGCAGGTTCAGCGCAATGCCTACCAATCCACTGAGCATCCCGCATCTGCGGCGCACCTCCGGATCATGGCAGTCCGCGCTGTTTGGGATCAGCCGCCGGACAAGCAGCGAAAACATAGTATTTCCTCCTCATGCACAAACTCTGCCGCCCATTTTCACCGGCGGCACAGAGACAGTCTATTTTATAAATTGTCTCATTATATCACGCATGACCCGGTTAGGAATCGCTATTTTTAGTTTGTTCTGACTATTTTTGCAAAAAAGAAATGGCCGCTCTCAGCGCGGCCATTTTGATGCAGACTGATCTTAAATTACTTGCCCTGGATGAGCACCAGCACCAGCGTGATGATCATAAAGGCGATGGCGACCCACTTGGTCCAGCGGGCCAGCTTGGCATCCCAACTCTTGGCCTTGTTTTTGGACAGGAAGGTGTCCATGCCGCCGCCGATGGCACCAGCGATGCCTGCGCTTTTGCCGGACTGGAGCAGCACCACGAGGATCAGGAACAGAGAGGCGACGACCTCAGCGACCGTCAAAATCGTTCTAACAACTGCCATTTCAGTAAGTCTCCTTTTCCACCGCCCCAAATCAGGCGGGTTGACTTTTATAGATTTGGTATTTATCATAGCACATGTTCCTCGAAAAGGCAAGATTTTTTTCGAATCACCCTGCTGTTCCTGGTTCAACAGGACATTTTAGTAGGTTGAAAAATATACCCGGTTTTTTCATTCTTTCTACGCTTTCCAGACTTTTTTGCTGCGAATATTTCGTATTACGTTTAATTTTGATATATTATGCACTATTCAAAAATATTTGTGAACAAGTTGTGAATTCGTGAAAAAAACGATTGACTTTACTCCAACTGCACCATATGCTATAAATAAAATAATATACAGAGTTATAAAAAATCTTTCGCATTGTTTGGAAGCTGTGCGCTTTCTCAGAAGGAGCATCCCCGATCATGAGTACATCCAACGATATTTTACATAAATATCTACAAGTCAGCAGACACATCACTGACAAATTCCGCGTCTACTACGGCAAACTGAATCTGACCTATCCCCAGTCCATTGTTCTGGCCATTCTGGAGGCCGACGGTCCCATGCCCATCAGCGCACTGGCCGAAGCCGCCGGGAGCGCCAACAGCACCATCTCCGGCGTGGTCGACCGTCTGGAAAAGATGGATCTTGTCCAGCGCGTGCGCTCCGACAGCGACCGCCGCGTGATCTACGTCTCTACTACGGAACAGTTCCAGCAGCACTTTTCCAAGATGCGCGACAGTGCCGCAGATCGTTTTTCTGCAGCCCTCAAGAGCCTGTCTGAAGAAGAAACCGACGCTGTTGCCCGGGGCCTTGCCCTGCTGAATCATGCGCTGACCGCGCAGGAGGACTGAACCCGATCCACCCTGAACCCGCATTTTGAGCCCTTTTCTGCCCTCTGGCATCGAATATGATCCACTGAAAATCCACCGCTCACGGACATTCCGCCCCCCTCCCCCCGGACCACCGTGAGACGGCGGGTTTTTTCTATTTTCCAACGTTTTCCATATTTTTCAATTCATGCGAACTGTACAAAACGGGTTGTCAGCCCGTTCTGTCCCCATAAGCGCCGCCGTTTTTGCAAGCTCCTTAGTGTAATCCTGCATCGCTCCTACCTATTAAATATAGAAACCCTTGCAGAAATCCGGCTTTAATTTTTCACATATTCTCTCCGCATCCCAGTACATCGGCACCATTCTCCCTCTGCCCCGGCCAGAATTGGACAAATACTTTTTGCTGTAGTTCTGTTTTTGCTTTTATTTTCCCTCCCCAGGCTGTTTCCTCTGCCTTTTGATTGTCCGTTTCGGACAATCGCTTTATTTTCCATGGTCAAAATACGTTTTCGCATTGATCGCCGCTGTTCCTTCCGGCGGTCTTCTTTTTTCAGTACGCTTTCCACTTCACAACTTTTTGGCGTATTTCTGGCGTGGACAGCCCGCCCATCCGGCGGACATTTTCTCTGTGCACCGGCATCAGTTCCCTATACATATTAAATATATATACGCGCATACTTTCTCCGAATGCGCAAGCGTGCCGGGTGCAGTTATTTTTTTGCGTCCTTGCATTTTTCCGGACAAAAAACTACTTTTGCCTATTGTCTTTTCAAAACAGAAGGGTTAGAATAGAATCAGTTTTTTTCGGATTTTATATTCTCCCGGTCTGCGAACCGGAGACCGGACAGGGTCCGGCATGATTCCACGGAGTTATCACACACATATAGAACTCCCAAGAGAAGGCGGTGATAACATTGTCATTGGAAGCAATCAAACAGGTCACCCAGACGGAGCAGGACTGTGCACAGCGCAAGCTGGATGCGGCCCAGGCCGCCAAGCGGACCGTGGCTGAGGCCGAAAAGGCCGGCCAGGCCGCGCTGGACGCGCGCCGCAGGGAAGCTCAGGCAAAGGTCCGCACCCTGATGGCCGACGCCGAGGCGAAGGCCGGTGTGGAGGCGGACGCTGTCCGCGCCGAAACCGCCAAGGCCTGTGCCGCGCTGAAGGCCTCTGCCGAGCAGAAGCTGGAACAGGCGGCTGAATTGATCGTCAGAAGGGTTGTGAATCTCAAATGAGCATCGTAAAAATGAAGCGCCTGCGGGTCATCGGCTTTGAAGAAGAGCGCGACGAGCTGCTGCAGAAGCTGCTTCACCTGGGGTGCGTCGAGATCTCGGAACCGGAAGACAAGCTGACCGACCCGGAGTGGGCGGCCCTGCTGCGGCGGGACGTCTCCGCTCTGACCGATCGAAAGGCGGAAGCGGCTGCGCTGAGCAGTGCGCTGGATGCGCTGAAGAAATACGCCCCTGCCAAGAAGGGGCTGTTCATCAAGCGCAGGCCGATCTCCGAGGCAGACTTCTTCAGTGAGTCCGTCAAGGCGGAGGCACTCCAGTGCGCCGAGCGCATCAACGAGTGCACCCGGGAGATCGCCCGGATCTACTCCGCCGAGAACAAGCTCAAGTCCAACCTGGCCAGTCTGGCTCCCTGGAGCCGGATGGATGTGCCGCTGGACGGCTTGAGCACAGCGCACACCCAGCTGATCCTGGGCACTGTCCCTGCCGCCGCCGAGATCGGCGCGCTGCAGAACGAGCTGAGCCAGGCCACTGATCTGGCAGAGCTTTCGGAGATCTCCTCCGACAAGGACCAGCACTATCTGCTGCTGATCGTCCACAATTCCGCCGCCGAGGACGCACTGGCTGCCCTGCGGCCCCACTCCTTCGGCGTGGTCCATTTCAAGGACATGGCCGGAACGGTGACGGAAAATCAGGAGAAGATCCGTGCCGAGATCGACGCACTGAACGCCGAACGCAGACAGCAGGAGGCGCGCATCGCGGCGGAAGCCCCGCTGCGGGAAAAGCTCCAGCTGTGCCAGGACCGCGTCAATCAGGACATCAGCCGCGAGGCGGTGGCCGAGCGATTCATGACTGACGGGCGCATCTTCTTCGCCGAGGGCTGGATTCCCGCCGAAAAGGTGGCCGCGTTCCAGAATCTGCTCTCCGGCTTTACCTGCGCATGGGAGGCTGTCGACCCCGAAAAGGACGACGCCGTGCCCACCCAGCTGAAGAACCCCAAGTGGATGGACTGCATCAATATGGTGACGGAGATGTATTCTCTCCCCGCCTATGACGGCATCGACCCCAACCCGCTGTACTTCTTCTGGTATGTGTTTTTCTTCGGCTTCATGTTCGCCGATGTGGCTTACGGCCTGATCATCTTCTTCGGCTGTCTGGCCATCATCAAGGCGTTCAACCCCAAGAAGACGCTGGGCCGCATGATGCACCTCGGCCTCTGGCTGGGCGGCAGCACCGCCATCTGCGGTGTGTTCGTCGGCGGCTTCTTCGGCAACGTGCTGGACGTCATTTATGACACCTTCCTGCCGAACTCCGTCATGCCTGCATGGATGGCCAAGTTCTCCGCCGGTCTGGTGGTCAACCCGGTCAACGATCCCATGACCGTGCTCATCATCGCCATCGCCATCGGCTGCGTCCATCTGATCATGGGTCAGTGCATCCATATCTATATGGGCTTCCGGGACGGCGCAGGCGTGGACGCACTGCTGGATGTCGTTCCCTGGTGGATCGTGTTCGGCGGCATCGCCGCGCTGGCTCTGGCCGGCACCCCCATCGTGCTGATCATCGGCGTGCTCAGCCTGATCTGCACTCAGGGCCGTCACGAGGGCACCTTCTTCAAGAAGCTGTTCGGCGGCATCAAGAGTCTTTACGACATCACCAGCTGGCTGTCTGACGTGCTGAGCTACGCCCGTCTGATGGCTCTGATGCTGGCCACCAGCGTCATCGCTCAGGTGTTCAACACGCTGGGCGCGCTCCCCCGGAACATCATCGTCTTTGTGCTGGTGTTCCTCATCGGCCATGTGTTCAACATCGGCGTCAACCTCATCGGCACCTATGTCCACGCGGCCCGTCTTCAGTACCTTGAATACTTCGGTAAGTTTTACAAGGAGGGCGGCATTCCGTTCCGCCCCCTGCAATATGACACAAAATATGTCGATATTAACGACGAGGAGGAAAATTGATTATGGATTTCATGTCTAATGCCGGTCTCTACATTGCCGTCATCGGCGCTTCTCTGGCTGTGGCTCTGGCCTGCGCCGGATCTGGTAAGGGCGTTGGTATCGTGGGTGAGGCCGCTGCCGGCGTCATCTCCGAGGATCCCGGTAAGTTCTCTTCCTGCCTGATTCTCCAGATCCTGCCCGGTACTCAGGGCCTGTACGGTCTGGTCGTCTGGTTCTACGCGCTGTTCACTCTGGGCGTCATCGGCGGCACTCCTGCCACTCTGACCGTCGCTCAGGGCATTGGCTACTGCGTGGCCTGCCTGCCCATGGGCATCGGCGGCTATATCACCGCTATCGGCCAGGGCCGCTGCGCTGCTGCCGGTGTCAGCCTGGTCGCCAAGCGCCCCGAGGAGATGTCCAAGGGCATCATCATGGCCATCATGGTCGAGTTCTACGCCATCCTGTGCCTGCTGGCTTCCTTCCTGATGCTGCTGTTCATCAAGTGAGCACCGCTTCCATTTTCAGAAAGGACGGAGCAAACTTATGACAGGCATTGAAAACATCACCGGCCGCATTCAGGCCGACGCTCAGGCGGAGATCGACCGCATCGACGCCGACGCCCGCGCGCAGGCCGACAAGATCACCGCCGCCTACGCCGCCCGCGCCGAGCGGGAGTGCGCTGACATTCTGGAGCGCGGTGCCAAAAGCGCCGCCGAGCGCGGAGACCGCCTGGTCTCCGCCGCCCAGATGGAGGCACGCCAGATGAACCTTGCCGCCAAGCAGGAGGTGCTGGACAAAGCCTTTGCACTGGCGCTGGACAAGCTGCTGGCCATGCCCGAGGCGGATTACGCCGCGCTGCTGGCCCGTCTGGCCGCTTCCGCCGCCCACACCGGCAAGGAGGAGATCATCCTGAACCCCGCCGACCGGGAGAAGCTGGGTGAACAGGTGGCCGCCGAGGCCAACGCCCTGCTCGTCAAGGACGGCCGCACCGGCGCACTCACTGTGTCCAAGCAGACCCAGCCCCTCAAGGGCGGCCTGCTGCTCAGCGACGGCGCCGTCGAGGTCAACTGTGCTCTGGAGACGCTGGTGCGTCTCTCCCGCACCGACGTGACAGGTGAGGTCAGCAAACTGCTGTTTGCCTGAGCCGCCGCGTCAGTCAGGTTCACCGCAAAAAAGCGGTGAAAACGGGAAAAGGAGGACGAACCATTGGCCAAGATCAAAGATACAGATTATCTGTTTCTCTCCACCCGCATCCGGGCGCTGGAGCGCAGTCTCCTGACCCGGGAGCGCATGGAGCGTATGCTGGAAGCCTCCACTGCCGCAGAAGCCGTCAAGGTTTTGCAGGAGTGCGGCTATCCTGAAGTGGAAGAGGTCACTGTGGACAGCGTCAATGAGATGCTCTCCAAAGTGCGCGAGCGCACCTTTGACGACCTCTACCTCTTCGCCCCCGATCGGAACATCATTGATGTGTTCAAGATCAAGTATGACTATCACAACGCAAAGGTGCTGCTGAAGGCAGAGGCCCGGGGCGTGGACGCCGACGATCTGCTGGTGGACACGGGCCGTGTGCCCCCCGATGAGCTGCAGAACGACATCCGCACCTCCGACTTCCGGGGTCTGCCCGGCCAGCTGGCCGGCGCGGTCGTCCGGGCCCGGGAGACGCTGGGCAGCACCGGCGACCCCCAGCTCAGCGACTTCGTGCTGGATCAGGCCTATTTTGAGGATATGTTTGAGCTCGCCCGCAAGAGCGAATCCAGCTTTCTGGAGGGCTACGTCCGCATCAGCATCGACGTGGCCAACCTCAAGAGCCTCGTGCGCACCCTGCGCATGGGCAAGGACGCGGACTTCCTCCGGGGCGTGCTGTTCCCCGGCGGCAATGTGGACGCGCCCCGCATTCTGAACGTGGTCAACTCCGGCGCCACCCTCACCGATCTCTACGCCGCCTCCCTGCTGCACGACGCGGCAGAGGCCGGTGCAGCGGCAGTGAACGGCGGCGGTCTGACCCTGTTCGAAAAGCTCTGCGACGACGCTGTGATGGCCTATATCGGCAACGCCAAATATGTCGCCTTCGGCGAGGCTCCCCTCGTGGCCTATCTGGCCGCCCGGGAGAGCGAATTCACCGCAGTGCGCATCATTATGACGGGCCGTCTGGCGGATCTGCCCGCCGACGTGATCCGGGAAAGGCTGCGTGCATCCTATGTATAAGATCGCAGTTCTGGGCGACCGGGAGAGCGTGATGGGCTTCAAGGCTCTGGGCCTTGACGTCATCACCGCCGAGACCGTGGAGGAGGCCCGCCGCGACCTCCACGCCATGGCCAAGGACCCCGATTACGCCATTATCTATCTCACCGAACAGTTCGCCGCTGAAATGCCCGACGAGGTGGCCAAGTATAAGGACCGCCTCACCCCCGCCGTCATTCTCATCCCCGGCAAGGCGGGCTCTCTGGGCATCGGCATGAAAAACATCACCTCCTCCGTGGAGCGTGCCGTGGGCGCGGACATCCTGTAACTGTCCCCCCACCCGGCGGGCGCTTTTCCCATGAAAACGCGCCCGCGCTGATCTTCAAACGAAAGAAGGTTCCAAACAATGGGCAAAATTGTCAAGGTTTCCGGCCCGCTGGTGGTTGCCACCGGCATGGCCGATGCCAATATGTCCGACGTGGTCCGCGTCGGTGAGCAGCGGCTCATCGGCGAGATCCTGACCATGACCGGCGACGCCGCCTCCATTCAGGTCTACGAAGAGACCTCCGGCCTCGGCCCCGGCGCTGAGGTCGTCACCACCGGCGCGCCCCTGTCCGTGGAGCTCGGCCCCGGCCTGCTGGAGAACATCTACGACGGTATCCAGCGTCCTCTGGAGGCCATCATGGCCAAGAGCGGCAGCGCCAGCATCACCCGCGGCATCGAGGTCCCTGCGCTGGACCGGGAGAAGAAGTGGGACTTCGTCGCCACCGCCAAGGTGGGCGACAAGGTCGTCACCGGCGACTTCCTCGGCCAGGTCCAGGAGACTCCCTCCATCCTGCATAAGATCATGGTTCCCGCCGGCGCCGAGGGCACTGTGGAGTCCATCACCTCCGGCTCCTTCACCGTCACCGACACGGTGGCCACCATCCGCCTGGCGGACGGCAGCCTCAAGGAGCTGACCATGGTGCAGAAGTGGCCCGTCCGTGTGGGCCGCCCCTACAAGAAGAAGTTCACCCCCGCCGCCCCCCTGCAGTCCGGCCAGCGTGTCATCGACACCATGTTCCCCGTGGCAAAGGGCGGCACCGCCG
>CALEQS010000096.1 GCA_937907975.1 uncultured Clostridia bacterium
CTCTGCGAGGCTCTTGCACGCAAGCAATACAGATTTCACTTTTTCGACAGACTGACAGCCGCCTTCAGGAGAAGGCGGCTGTTTCCATATAACAACAAAGCGCGGAGCCGATGTTTCGGCTCCGCGCTTGTTGATTCAGTTGGCGGCATCCACATTGTGGGCTTCCACCGGTGTATCGCTGTACAGCCATTCCCTCAGATGCTGCTGGGCCTTGTCCCAGTCGACCGTCAGAACCGCCATCTTGTTGATGGTCTCATCCTGATACTCGCCGTCCTGCGGCAGGCGATAGGCCTGGAGATCGTCGATACCGTAGTTATAGACCTCATAGGCATAGGTCATGATGTCGGCATTACTGGTGATGTCCGTCTCCACGCACTCCATCACGGAATTCAGAATATCCATGATCTGTGTGATTGGGCGGCTCATCAGTTCCTTGAATACCTGCGTCACCACCACGCGCTGGCGGTAGGTGCGGCCAAAGTCGTTGGACTCCTTGCCTGTGCCCACATAGCGGGAGCGGGCATAGGCCAGCGCTTCTTCGCCGTTCATATGGTTGACGCCTTCCTCCATGGCAAAGCCCCACAGTTCCATATAATCGGCCTCTTCCTGGGTCAGCGTGATGTCAATGCCATCCAGCTTGTCCACGACCATCTGGAACCCATCGAAGTTGATGCCCACATTGTGGTCGATGTGAATGCCAAAATTCTCTTCGACCGTCTGGTCCATCAGCTCGTAACCGCCAAAACTATATGCGGCGTTCAGCTTGTTGTTCTTATAGCCGGGGATCTTCACATAGCAGTCACGCATCAGCGACACAATGGAGATCTGCTTGGTCTTACGATTCAGGCTTACCACCATCATGGAATCAGAGCGGCCGCGATCTTCTGTGCGCACCTCATCGCCCATAGTGCCGGTATCCCGGCCGATCAGCATGAAGTTGACCACGTCTGAATCAGGGTCTACCTTGCCAGTCGCAAACTGGATCTGGTCATCCGTCGTCGTATCCGACCCGGTCGCATCCTGATCGAAGTTCTCCGAGGTCTGGGCCTCATTTCCAATATCGATTCGTTTGATGAGGTCCAGCTTGCCGTTGACCACGACCACTGCGGCCACTGCGGCACTCATCAAAACGATGAGCACCACCAAAATAATAATGATCGCTTTCTGCCAGCCGGGCATACGGCGCTTCTTTTTGCCGCGGCCGCCCTTGGGCGGCCGCCCTCCGGCACCGGAAGGGCGGCGAGAACCGTTGTACTCCGAACTGGACGTTTTTCTGTGTTCGGCGTACTCATCACCATAATAAGTCTGCCGTCCTCGTGAACGCTCATCATACTGTGCTGATGTGCCGGAAGATGGCCTGCGAGTCTTTGCTCTGGAAGCCGGCTGCTGCGGTGCTTCTCTCTTTCCTGCCATGGGTTACCTCTTTTCCGTTTGGTTCAGTTCAGCTCCCGGGCAGCAAAACCCAGCGCGGAAGCGATCACCTTATCCATATCGTAGTATTTATACTCACCCAGACGGCCGCCAAACAGCACATCCGGCTCCCGCTCCGCCAGCGCCGCATAGCGCTGATAGAGCTGGTCATTTTTCTCGTCATTGATCGTGTAATATGGTTCATCCCCCGGATGCCAATCCATGGGGTGCTCACGGGTAATGACCGTTTTCGGCTGGGTGCCGAACTCAAAATGCTTGTGCTCGATCACACGGGTATAAGGCGTCTCCCGGTCCGTGTAGTTGACCACCGCATTGCCCTGATAATTTTCCATATCCAGCACTTTGGACTCAAAGCGGAGTGAGCGGAACTGGAGCGGGCCATAGCAGTAATCAAAATAGCGGTCGATTGGTCCGGTAAAGACGATCTTGCGGCATTGGGCACGCAGTTCATCCTTGTGGTCAAAATAGTCGCAGTTCAAGCGGACCTCAATTCCGTCCAGCAGCTTTTCAAAGATCGGCGTATAGCCGCCCTCCGGAATGCCCTGATAACGGTCATTAAAATAGTTATTATCGTAACGGAAGCGCACCGGAAGCCGGCGGATAATAAAGGCAGGCAGCTCTGTGCAGGGACGGCCCCACTGCTTCTCCGTATAGCCCTTGACCAGTTTTTCGTAGATGTCCCGGCCCACCAGAGAGATGGCCTGCTCCTCCAGATTCTGCGGCTGAGCGGGTGCGTCCGCACGCTGGGCGTCGATGATGGCCTTTGCCTCGGCGGGAGTGGAAATATTCCAGAGCCGGGAGAAGGTATTCATATTGAAGGGCATATTGTAGATCTCGCCATGATAGCTGGCGATGGGCGCATTCACATAGTTATTAAAGGTGCAGAACTGGTTGATGTAAGTCCAGATCCGCTCATCAGAGGTGTGAAAGATATGGGCACCGTACTGATGAACATGGATGCCCTCCACATCGGCTGTATAGCAGTTGCCGCCAATATGGCTGCGCCGCTCCACCACAAGGCAGCGCTTTCCCTTTTTCTGCGCCTCGTGGGCAAAGACCGCGCCAAAGAATCCAGCGCCGACGATCAGATAATCATACATATTGGAGCGCACCTCGCTTCATCTGTTTCCTTACTTTCGACATACTTTAAATATTTTAAGCTATTTCCGCCCTTACGTCAAGCAAAGCTGTTTTTTTCTTCCGTCTATCTGCACAAGACACATCTCTCATTTTTGCTAATATGTACAATTTTTGACGAAAGAAAAAGAATCTTAAAAAATATTTCACAGCTTTTCCGCATCATGCTGTGTCAAATTCCCCTGCTTTGTGTTGTTCAGCGCCGTCCGCAGTGCATTGGTCAACTGAATGATACAGGGATTTTCATTTTCCGTCAGACTGGCACAGACAATGCTCTGATAGGTTCCGCTCGGAAGGAACCGGTAGCGCTCCGGATGGAGAAGCTGAGCCCGCTCATCCACCAGTCCTACCGCCTGGTCGTGCTCCACTGCCTCCAGACCGCTGGCCTGATTGTCCATTGGCACAAATGCCCCCGGCGTGATCTTCAAAAGTGCCAGAAGCCGGCGAAGGTAGCCGTCTGTACCATCTCCCTCCCGGGAACGGGTCTCGCAGAAAGTCTGGCCGGACAGATCCTGCGCGGTCAGATCCGGCTTGGCCGCAAGCAGATGCTCCCGGCTGATAAGAAAACAGGACTGCTCCAGCAGCAACTCGGTATAGTGCACGCCGGTACGGTGGTTCAGCGCGTGGTCAAAGGTGATGCCCGCATCCAACCGGCCTCGAAACAGCTGCTCCAGCAGGGTCGGGTTATCCAGCCGTGCCAATGTGATCCGCAGCCCCGGATGCCGACCGCGCAGCTGGGCAATCACGTCTGAAACCTCGTCCAATCCCAAATTTTCCAGGATACCCACTGCAATGGAGCTTTGCTCCAGCGCAGCCGCTCGTCTGAGCTCTGCCTGAAGGCGATGGAATTTCCGCTCTGATTCAGAAAAGAAGTCATAGCAGCGTTCACCGGCCGGCGTCAGCTCCACCCCGCGGTTGGTTCGAACAAACAGCGTGGTGTCGAGTTCCCGCTCCAGCGCGGCGATCTGCTTGCTCACCGCGGGCTGGGCCACAAACAGCTGACGGGCCGTCGCGGAAATACTCTTTGTTCCGCACAGGTGCAGAAAATAACGGACTTGCAGACTGGTCATAACACCGCCTCCATAACGAATAGATTATAGCAGACCAGCGTTAAAATGAAAAGGCGCAGTTCCTTCTGGAACTGCGCCTTTTCTGCTTTTTATTCAACACCTGGGATTGCCGGTTCACCGGTTGGATAGACGGAAACACCGTCATAATGGTACACCGGCGCCTCCCGGGGACGGTCCGACGTGACCGGGAAAAACGCCCAGTCATAAGCCGGTGCCTGGGTCCAGGGAGTGTCGTACTTTGTGAGGAAGAAGGGGTAAAAGCGCAGCTTCCAGATATTCCACACAGCGTCCTCCTTGATAAAATCCACGACATACTTGCCCCAGCGCCAATAGCCCTGCGGCCGGGCATCTCCCTCCCGCCAGGTGTCTGCACCGGAGGAGATCCAGACGCCCCTGGCAGTCTGGCCGTCCTCTGCTACAGTGACAATGGGAGTATCACAGGTATAGAGCATCATCACGCCCTTATGTTTTTCCTCCCAGCCCGGTGTATGCCGGTCTCCGAAGTCCTGAAGATAGCAGCGCTCCACGCCCGCAAAGCCCTCATAGGCACCCCAGGGCATTTCCAGCCTGCAGTCCGGACGGTGCGCCCAGAGCTTCAGATAATCCTTATGACGCATCTCCATATGCAGGGAGACATAGGTCGTCATCAGCTGCTCACACTTCTGCGCAGCGCCGACCCGATCCAGCTCAAAGGCCAGTTCTTCCAAGGTTTTCAATGCAGTTCTCCCCCTTCACCAGATATAGCCCACATCGTCATAGGTCTCATACGGCTCCGGCGGCAGCTGCTCGTTCTCCGGGTAGATATAGTCCGGGTGATAGTTCACCGCGCCCCGTGAGGGCCGCATTAAGTTATGGAAAAAGGAATACCGGCCCATCATGTTTTCAATCTCCCGCACCGCGCGCAGCCGCTCATAGGCGCGGTTCAGCTCTTCCGGTGTCATTGCCACGATTTGACTCCTCCTCAGTTTGATCTCTGCAAGCATTCTAGCACAGGCTCCGCCGCACGCATAATCTCCATTTTGGGTGTGTGCTATTTCAATTTGGTTATGGCGGTTTTTTTTTTTT
>CALEQS010000097.1 GCA_937907975.1 uncultured Clostridia bacterium
GCGGCATTTTTTGCTGGTGGCAAAGCCGGCACGGCACATTCCCTCTGCCAGGGTAAGCGCACAGTCCACGCCGTCAAGCACGGGCACACCCAGCTCTTTTGTCATAGCGGCGGCCAGCTCCGACTGACCGGCGGCGCTGAGCACGATGACCTCTGCCCGGTCGTCATTTACGGCGTGGGCTGCGGCGTTTCTGAGCTTGCCCGCCATATCTGCACAGCGGCATTCCGGGCCGGGGGCGCGGAGAGACGCGGTAAAGGGTTCCAACCCATAGGCGCGGATGTTGGCCTCCTTGTTTGGAATGCCGCGCTCACCGGTGGACACCACAGAGAACTTGTGCCCCAGCATAGTGGCCATTTTCATGGAGCTCTCACCGATGCCCAGCACCGGGTGGGCGCTGGCCTCCCGGAGAACGGTCAGGTTTGGATCGCAGTGGCAGGCGATGACAAAGGCATCTGCCTTTTCCTCCCACTGATCCACCAGTGCCAGCATACCGGGAAGTGCTTTGGCCGCATCCATGCAGGTGTCGATGTACTGGGGGGCGCCGGAGGTGGCCAGCGTGACCACCTCAAAGCGGTCAGCGGCAAAAGCCTTTGCCGCCCGATCAATCTGCGCAGTCTGAGCGCTGTCGCTGTTGGGGTTGATGATGACGATGCGCATATTACTGCTCCTTGGTGGACTTATACCAGTTTTCCGGGTACTTGTCAAAGGCAGCGTCGTCCTGATAGAGCTGGCAGGGATAGATCACGTCAATGTCCAGGATCTCGGTGACGAACACCTGCATGACGCCGAATACCCTGGTGCCCTCCTCCAGATGGCCTGCGATGGTACCGGTGTCCCAGCCGCCGCCGGCCACAAAGTGAGCGGCCACGAAGGATTCCTCCCCGCCCTTACCGTCGGGACGGATGCCGATCATGCCGCCCATGGCGGAGAGCATAGTGATGTTCTGCCGGGTGGCGGTCACCTCATAGCTCTTGTTGCTCAGATCACGGGCGTCCGGGGCCCAGACGTCATAGCGGCAGGGCTCAAAGCCGCCCATGAAAGCGGCGTGGATCTTGCCGAAGCGGATGTGCTTTTCCTCGGCAAAGCGTTTGAGCGCTTTGACCGGGTCGGCACCGGTGGTCAGGCGTACGATGAACTCCCGGCCCCGGGTAGCCTCCACACAGTGAAAGTCGGTCTCGTTGACTGCGGGCTTCTGCCAATCCTGCATTTCCATAAAGTAAAATTCCTCCTGTCTGCTTATCGTTTCAGGCTTTTGACGGCCTGCTCCATTCGCTCCAGTCCGGCCAGCAGTACGCTCTGCGGGCAGGCCAGATCCCAGCGCTCAAACCCGGCTCCGCCGGGACCGAACTTATAGCCTTCGGTGAAGAAGCACCGGGCTCTCTTTGCCATGAAGTCCGCCTGTTCCAGCGGTTCCATACCGAGGAAGCGGAAGTCCAGCCATTGGAGGTAGGTGCCCTCCAGTGGGATGACGCCGACCTCAGGCAGACGCTCCGTCATAAACTGCTCCATCAGCTTGCGGTTGCCGTCCAGCACCACAAGCAGCTCGTCCAGCCAGTCCTCGCAGGTCTGATAGGCGATCTCCGGCATGGTGTAGGACAGCAGATCCCGGCCGGATACGCCGTTTCGGGCCAGAAAATCTGCCCGCCGCTGTTCGTCGGCGAGAATGACCACAGCCCCCTTCATGGCGGCCATGTTGAAGGTCTTGGTGCAGGCGGTGCTGACGGCGCAGTTGCGCACATAGTCCGGTGCCAGAGATGCCATTGATGTAAAGGTATGCCCGGGAAGGATCAGATCCCAGTGGATCTCGTCGGAGATCACAAACACCTGATGCGCCAGGCAGATCCTGGCGACCTGCTCCAGTTCCTCCCGATTCCACACCCGGCCCACCGGATTGTGGGGGTTGCAGAGCACCAGCAATTTGGCATCCTCCCGGCGGCAGAGCTCCTCCAATACATTATAATCAATGGAATATCGGTTATTTTCCAGCTTGAGCGGGCAGGCGAGCAGACTGCGCCGGGTGGCCTCCACCGAGGAGAGAAAGGCTGGGTAGGCGGGGGTCATGACGATAATGCCGTCGCCGGGGGCGGTATAGGCCTCGATCATCTGCCGCAGAGCGGCGATCACATTGTCTGCGTCCACCAGCCACTCTCGGGGGATATTTAGGCCGTGGCGGCGGTGCATCCAGTCCAGCACAGTCTCATAGTAGCTGTCCGGGGTCAGGGTGTAGCCGAAGATCGTGCGGCCAATGAAGTCCTGAAGCCCCTTTATGAGCTGAGGCGGGGGGAGAAAGTCCATGTCCGCCACGGAAAAGGGGACAATATCCGGGGGAACAGAGGGGTCAATGCGGCGCATATTGACAAACTTTTCCGCTGTGGTGCCCGAGCGGTCAGGCAGAGTGGTAAAATCATAGTTCATAGTTGGTACCTCAGAGTGCGGTGTCCACCACAATGTGCTCCAGCGCGGTGCGGATGGCTTTTTCGCTCAGATCCTGACCGAGACCGGGTAGATCGGGCACGGCGCACCGGCCATTCACCGGCTGATAGTCATACAGGCCCAGTGAGCGGTTGGCCTCACTGCGGTTGGTCACATGGTGCTCATGGATGACAAAGTTGGGCAGGACGCATTCCAGCTGGAGCGAAGCGGCGATGGAGATGGGGCTTCCGCACACATGGGTCTGGATTCCTACGTCAAAGGCGTGGGCCATGTCGCAGATCTTCTTGGCCTCGGTGATGCCGCCGCAGGTGCCAATATCCGGCTGGGCGATCTGAAGCGCAGCGTGCTGGAACAGATTCAGATAGTTCCAGCGGCCGAACACCCGCTCGCCGCCGGCGATGGGGATGTTGCTCTCCCGGTGGATCTGCTCACAGGTCTGGAGCAGGAAGGGGGTGGAAGGTTCCTCCATGAACATCACGCCGTAGGGCGCGGCGATCCTGGCCAGCTCCACGGCGCTTACCGCATCGGTGCGGCCATGGTTTTCCAGCAGCAGGTCCACATCAGGGCCGATGGCATCCCGGACAGCCCGGAGCCGTGCTTCAATCATGTGCCGGGTGCGCAGCGGGATGGGGCCGCGCAGGAAGCCCAGCCGTTTCCCAGACTCGTCATAGGTGATGAAATTGATCTTCACCGCGTCAAAGCCCTCGCTGACAGCCCTGGCCGCGTGTTCCGCCAGATCCTCTGGGCGGAAGCCCCGGTCAAAGACCATGCCATCGGTGCCCCAGCCAAATTGCAGCTGGCTGGCATAGGCGCGCAGTTCAGAGCGGATCTTTCCGCCCAACAGCTGCCAGATGGGAGCGTTCAACGCCTTGCCGCGGATGTCCCACAAGGCGGTGTCGATGGCGCTAATGGCGCTGAAGGCGATGACGCCGCCGCCCTGCCCCCAGAAGGAGTCGTGGAACAGGTGATCCCAGACCGCTTCATTGGCCATGGGATCCATGCCAATGCAGAGGGGGGCCAGCTCCCGCAGCATGCCCACGGAGCCAAGTGCTCCGGCATCAAAGCCGACAGAAGCCTCACCGCAGCCATAAAGCCCTTCATCGGTATTGACCCGACAGACGATGGGGCGCCAGCCGGGGCGGCCGCCGTCCAGCAGAAAAATTTCCACACTTTTGATTTTCATGCTATGTTCAGAGCTCCGTTTCCGTTTATGTAATTAAATGATACCCAGCCGGAACAGCAGGGGGGATGCCATTCCGGCTGGGTTCAAATTACGCTTCGATCGCGGCCACAGCGACCTGCTCGGCCTGCTCCGCGCTGACCAGCGCCTGTTCTGCTGCGTTGGCCTGACGGATGCGGCTCAGGAACTGACGGGTGCGCTCCTGCTGGGGATGATCGAAGATCTCCTCCGGAGTACCCTCCTCTGCAATGACGCCGCCGTCCATGAAAATGACGTGGTTTGCCACATCCTTAGCGAAGGACATCTCGTGGGTGACCACGATCATGGTCATGCCTGATTTGGCCAGATCCTTCATAACGCCCAGCACCTCGCCGATGAGCTCTGGATCCAGCGCACTGGTGGGCTCGTCGAAAAGCACCACCTCAGGGTTGAGGGCAACGGCGCGGGCGATGCCCACCCGCTGCTGCTGTCCGCCGGAGAGCTGGCTGGGATAATAGTCGTAGCGCTCGGACAGGCCGACCCGGTCAAGAGCCTCCATGGCACGCCGCTTTGCCTCCGCCTTGGGCACGCCATGGCCCAGTGTCAGGCCCAGCATCACGTTCTGGAGTGCAGTCTTGTTGTTGAACAGACAGTAGTTCTGGAACACAAAGCCGGTGTTTTTGCGGATCTGGGCAATGGAGCGGCGGTTGACCGTCCGCAGATCCACCGTGGTGTCGCCGATGGTGAGCGTGCCCTCGTCCGCCTGCTCCAGAAAGTTCAGACAGCGCAGGAAAGTGGTCTTGCCGCTGCCGCTGGGGCCGAGGATGACGACCACGTCGCCGGTCTGAACGGTGAGGCTCACGCCCCGCAGGATCTGATTATCGCCAAAGGCTTTCTTGATATTTTCCACACGAACCATAACGCAGTCTCCTTAACTCCGGCTGTATACATTCAGCCGTTTTTCCAGCAGGGCGAACAGCCGCTGCATCACAAAGCAGATCACCACATAGACAATCAGCACGTCCACGTAGGCCTCCACATAGGCGTAGGCCGGGCCGGCCTGCGTTTTTGCCACGCCCATAATGTCCTGCACGCCCATGTAGAAGATGA
>CALEQS010000098.1 GCA_937907975.1 uncultured Clostridia bacterium
TGCAGCCCGCGCAGGTAGATCTCCTTGTCAGAGTGCAGACAGGGTTTCAGCTTGCCATCGCTGGTCAGCCGGATGCGGTCACACTGGGCACAGAAGTCGTGGCTGATCGGCGAAATGAGCCCTACTCTCCCCTTTGCACCGGGCAGGGCGTACAGCCGGGCCACACCAGAGCTGCGCTCCATCAGTTCAAGCTCTGGCACCCGTTCCGGCACCACAGAACACGGCAGGAAAGACTCCTTTGGGAAGTCTGCTCCGGGCCCAAGCGGCATCAGTTCAATGAAGCGCACCTCGATCGAATATTTGCGGGTCAACTCCACCAGTTCCGGGATCTCGTCATCATTGAATCCACCCACCAGAACCGTATTGATCTTGAGCGGGGCAAAACCCACGCGGTGAGCTGCCTCAATGCCGCGCAGCACCTGATTCAGGTCGCCGCCCCGGGTCATGCGGCTGAATTTTTCGGGATTCAGCGTGTCCAAACTGATATTGACCCGGTTCACGCCAGCATCTTTCAGGGCCTGCGCCTGTTCCACCAACAGCAGGCCGTTGGTGGTGATCGCCAGTTCTTCTATGCCGGGAATATTGGAGAGCCGGCGGCACAGCGCCGGCAGGCCCGGCCGCACTAGCGGCTCGCCACCGGTGACGCGCACCTTGCGCACGCCCAGCTTTGCCGCAGCGGAGACGATCTCCCAGATCTCCTCAAAACTCAGAATATCATCATGGTTTCGTTTGGCCACGCCGCAGGCGGGCATACAGTAGCGGCAGCGCAGATTACACAGGTCTGTTACAGACACCCTTAGATAGGTGATATTGCGGGAAAATTCATCAGTCACTGGTTGGTCACCTCCTTATATCTGAAAAGCAAATTCACTGTACACTTAGTAGTGGCCGTAAGAACAATTAGGCCAGTGGCAGCTGCCGCAGCCCTGACAGAAACCGCCGTCCGCCAGCCGCACCAGATCCGCCTTTGTCAGCTTCTCGCCCGTCATCAGCTGGGGAAGCAGCACATCAAATGTAGTGGTTGGAGCCTTTACAGCCGCACCGGGCACACCCACAAAGGCGGTATCCCCCAGATAGGCCAGCATCAGCATATTGCCCGGCTGAGAGGGCACGCCATGGGACACGACCTCTGCGCCGCAATTGCGGATCGCAGTGGGGGTCAGATCATCCGGATCCACAGACATACCGCCGGTCATGACGATAATATCTGCTCCCTGTGCGAGATAACTCTGAATGGCCTCCTCCAGCATCGGCAGGTCGTCGTCGCAGAAGGTGCATCCCAGCACCTCAGCCCCGTAGGGAGCCACCTTGCGGCGGATGACCGGCTGGAACAGATCCTGAATGCGGCCGGTATAGATCTCACTACCGGTGATGATGATACCGATCTTCTGAGTCTTATAAGGCACCAGCCCCAGCAGTGGGTGCTCGCTCTCACGGCACAGCCGCTCCGCCTCTTCGATCTGACGCTCCTCAGTCACCAGCGGTACAATGCGCATACTGGCCAGCTTGGCCCCGGGCTGAACGGGATAATGGTCGGGTAGAGTGCAGATCGTGATGTCACCAATGGAGTTGATCGCATTCAGCAGAGGAACATTGACCCGAAACAGGCCGCTTCTCTGCGCGGTGAGCACCATCTTGCCCTCGCTTAGCCCTGTAAAGTTTCCGCCCTGCACAGCGGCAAGTTTGGACAGCCGCAGGGCGGCGTCCTCCTCATGGATCTCGCCCGCGTTCTCCTCCCAGACGAAGATATGGCGCTTGCCCAGATCCAGCAGACGTTCCACATCTTCCTGCTCGATCACATGGCCCCGGCGGAACACAGGGCCCTTGAAATCCTTGCCAATGCCAGTGACATCATGACATAGTGTCATGCCGACGGCATCCTGTACCAACACTTTTTTCATAGGACAGCCACCTCAAATTCCAAAATAACTCACCCGGAGCACCGTACCGGCGCTCTGAGGACCCGCGCCGACCGGGATCTCCGCCAGCGCGTTCGCTCCGGCCAGCGTGTGCAGTGCGCCGTTTCCCTGCTGGGCGGCGGGGTAAAACACCAAACCGTGCTCATCCACACTCAGGTGGCCCCGCACCAGCCGGGTCTGCTTCCCTCCCTTCTTGAAGTCCGCCCCCAGACGGGCGGACACCTCAGGCAGAGCCGCCCGCTCCCGGCCGCACAGGCGGCGCAGAACGGGCAGGGACACAGCGTAGAAGCAGGTCAGCGCCGAAGCCGGATTGCCGGAGAGGCAGGCAGCAAGCCTGCCGTTTTTCCAGCCAAAGCAGCACTTTCCACCGGGCTTCAGGCCGATATTCCGCACAGCGATCTCCGCGCCGGCGCGCTCCAGCGCCGCAGGCGTCAAGTCGTAATCGCCCACAGAGACGCCGCCGGTGGTCAGTACCATATCGCACTCTCCCAGTGCCCGCTCCAGCAGCTCTGCAATGGCAGCACAGTCGTCCCTGGGTGTGCCGTAGTAAATTGGTTCCGCACCTGCAAGCTTCAGAGCAGTTTCGAAGGCCAGACGGTTGCTGTTTGGGATCCTGCCCTCAGTCGGAAAACCGGTACCCTCCTCCAACTCACTGCCGGTACTGATGACCGCCACCCTGGGCCGTCGATAGACAAGGACAGAGTCAATGCCCTGCGACCAGAGCGCTCCGGCCACACCCGCGTCCACGACCTGCCCCGCATGGGTCAGCCCCATGCCCACATAGACGTCCTCGCCGCGGTAGATCAAGTTCTCACCGGGCTGATAGGCCCGTTTCAACGTGACCGTCTCCGGCGTGAAATCTGTCTCCTCAAATTTACTCACCGCATCCGCGCCAGGTGGAATGGGTGCGCCTGTCAGGATCTTGACCGCCGTGCCCGGCGTCACTGTCTGAGTGGGCACCGCCCCGGCGGGCACTTCTTCCAGAATGGTGAGGGTCACCGGGAGCTCTCCCGCCGTGTCCGCACTGCGGAAGGCATATCCGTCATAGGGCGAGCGATCAAAGGGCGGCACTTCCCGCACCGCCGCCGTTGGGGCGGCCAGAATGCGCCCGGCCGCGTTGTCCACTGAAACGGTCTCCGTCGAAACAGGAACCGCCCGTTCCAGTAGAAGATCCCGGACAGAGCGCCAGTCCATGGGTTTCGTCATCTTCTGATCTCCTTTCCTAGCTGATCAGCTGTTCGCTTTCATGCCAAAGAAGCAAAAAAGCTCTGCCAGAAGGCAGAGCGACGAAGGCCCGCAGGATCTCTCCCGCGCACCACATCAGACGCTCTCCTTTTCAAAAAAGGAAGGCAAGGCCGTTTCCGACGCTCACCCTGGGGGCCGCCTATAACAGCCCCGGCTGCTGCTCCATGACCTAAAGGCATTAGGAGGCAGCAGCTCGGAGAGAAGTTTCTTCTTTTGTATCGATTTATTGTAGCAATTTTCAACCAATGCGTCAAGTGATTTACCGTCGGAACAGCATATCCAAACTGCGCATCAAAATAAAGGCGCAAAAGCGCGCAGCAGCGCATGGTAGATGCGTTTACTCTTGGAAAAACGCCGCGCATCATCCAGACCGATCTCCTGGCTGACCGCCTGCGTGGCAAGGAAATCCTCCCGCACAGACTGGATGGCAGAGGCACCGGACATCCAGACGCCGCATTCAAAGTGGAGATACAGACTGCGGTAGTCCATGTTGACCGTGCCGACCGTTGCATAGCGGTCATCCACTACGAAATTCTTTGCATGGATGAAGCCGGGGGTATACTCAAAAATGCGCACACCGGACTCCAGCAGGATCTGGTAGTGGGCACGAGTCAGTTCAAACACGATCTTCTTATCCGGAATATGCGGAGTAATGATGCGCACATCGACACCGGACTGGGCAGCCACGCAGAGGGCATTGGTCATGGCGTCATCAATGATGAGGTAAGGCGTTGTCAGATAAATATACCGCTCTGCCTTGCTGATCATATTGTGGTAGACGCTGGCCCCCACCGGTTTATCGTCCAGCGGAGAATCGTCGTAAGGCTGTACCACACCGTCGCTGGCCACTTCTTCCGGAAGGAGCGTTGGGCGGTACTGGTCAAAATCTTCCCACTTTTCCCGGTGCAGGTCCCACGCCGAGAGAAACATGACGGTGAAATTCCACACGGCTTCGCCCCGGAGCATCACGCCGGTATCCTTCCAATGGCCGAAGCGCACGATCTCATTGATATACTCATCCGCCAGATTGATGCCGCCGGTGAAGCCCACATTGCCGTCGATGACCAGGATCTTACGGTGATCCCGATTATTGAGCCGCAGGGACACCACCGGACGGTAGCGATTGAACACCTGGCAGGGAATGCCCATGGCCTCCAGCGTGCGGTCATAGTTAGTGGGCAGAGTGTAAAGGCAGCCCACATCATCATACATGACCCGCACGTCTACGCCCTCGGCAACTTTTCGCTTCAGGATCTCAAATATCTCATTCCACATGACACCGGGATGAATGATGAAATACTCCAGAAAGATGAAGTGCTTTGCCTTTTCCAGCTCCTCCTTCATTTTCACAAACATATCGTCGCCCAGCGGAAAATAAGTTGTCTCCGTGTGGATATGGGGCGGGCAGAAGCTGGCACCGGCCAGATAGCGCGCCTGATTCAGCGCCGCCATGCCCTGCTCCTCCAGCACGGCCTTCGTTTCCGGGGTGACGCTGCCCATACAGGTGCGCATACACTCCTCCTGCTGGTGCATTTTTTTGCGAGAACGCTTGTCGATCTTGTTGCCGCCGTAGAGCAGGTACATGACTGCACCGAACATGGGCACCGCCAATACCAGCACCACCCACGCAATCTTATAGGCCGCCTCATAGCGGCCGCTGATGATCTTCAGCACCGCAATGGTGGCAATCGTCACATAGGCAAAATAAAACAGGGCCGAATAGCGGGCAAACCAGATGATGGGCACTGCCAGAACAAAGAGCTGAAGTGCAATACCCACGCTCACAAAAAAAGTGCGATGGAAAATGATCTTTGCAATGCGGCTGAAGATACTCTGCCTGCCCCTGCGCATACTGGCCTTGGCCCGGTCCCGGGCCAGGCGTGCGCAGGCTCTCAGCCGCTCTGTTGTCATAGGTTTACTCATTTGACCACCACATTCTCCTCACCCAGCACTTCCCGGGCCTCCCGCACCAGCGAGGTGTGGATCAGGCCGGGCAGGCCATATCTTTTTTGGGTATCCTGCGCATAGAAAATGATCTGTCCTCTGCCCGGGAACATGACGAGCACCTTGCGCAGATAGGCCACTGCCGGATCATCAATGCTGTTGACACGCAGATAGAGCTTTGTTTTCCCCTGCATGATGCCGGGCTTATCCTCCCGCCGCTCCAGCGTGGAGCCGCCGCCGGAATAGGGACTGGCCGGTGCGGCAGATGCCTCCGCCAGAGGCCGGACAGAATTGCACATGATCTGGGGATCTTTATCCTCCCGGGCAGAGATGCGGCCGTCCACCAGCAGGGCACTGCCCTCCTTCAGATAGCTTCCGCACTCTCCCAGCGTCTTGGAAAACACCAGCATCTCGATCCCGCCGGTATCATCCTCCAGCGTCACATAGGCCATCAGGCTGTTATTCCGGGTGGTCTTGGTCTTGACTGCCGTGACCACACAGGCCAGCGTGACCCGCTGTTCATCCCGAAACTGACGGGCACCGCCCTCGGCGGCAAAGTCGCTGTTGATGGCACCGATGCGCACGGAGCGCACCCGGCGGATAATGTTGCGGTACTCATCCATGGGATGGCCGGTCAGGTAGAGGCCGGTGGTCTCCCGCTCCATATTCATCAGTTCCGTCGGGCTGAACTCCGGAATATCAGGCAGAGGGATCTCCGCCGCGGCGCTGTTGTCCTCGTCCCCAAAGCCGCCAAACAGGTCGAACTGCCCCTCCAGATTGCGCTTCCGGGCGGCGGCAATGCCATCCATCACTGCGTTCATGACAGCCAGAAGCTGGCTGCGGCGCACCTTCATGGAGTCAAAGCTGCCGCACCGGATCAGGTTTTCCAGTGCGCGGCGGTTCAGGTCGTGGTCATACATCCGCTCGCAGAAATCCTGGAAAGAGCGGAACAGGCCGTTCTCCTGCCGCTCTGCCGCCATGGCGTCGATCAGGCCCCGGCCGACGCCCTTGACGCCCACCAGGCCAAACCGGATGCCCTCGGCCACAACGGTGAAGTCCGGGCCGGACTCGTTGACATCCGGAGGGAGAAACGGAATGCCCATCTCCTTGCACTCGCCGATATAGGCCGCCACCTTGTCGCTGGAGTCCAGCACGCTGGTCAGCAGGGCTGCCATATACTCCCGCGGGTAATGATATTTGAAATAAGCCGTCCAATAGGTCACGATGGCATAGCTCACCGCATGGGCCTTATTGAAGGCGTAGTTTGCAAAGTCGTAGATCTCGTTATAGATCGCGTTGGCGGTCTCCTCGTCGATGCCGTTGGCCACACAGCCTTTGATACCCCGGCTCTCGTCGCCATGGATGAAGGCGTTGCGCTCCGCTTCGATCTCGTCGGCGTGCTTCTTGGAGATAGCCCGGCGCACCATATCTGCACCGCCCAACGAGTAACCCGCCAGCTGCTGAAAGATCATCATGACCTGTTCCTGATAGACGATGCAGCCATAGGTGTCCGACAGGATGGGCTCCAGCATGGGATGCTTATAACGGATCAGCGACTGATCCGCCTTGCAGGCGATAAAGCGCGGGATGGAGTCCATGGGACCGGGACGGTAGAGGGCATTGATGGCGGCGATGTCACCGATGCAGGTGGGCCGCAGCTGCTTGCAGACATTCGTCATGCCGGCGGATTCCACCTGAAACACGCCGGAGGTGCGGCCGGCGGCCAGCATCTGAAACACCGCCTGATCATCATCCGGGATCTGGTGCAGATCAAACTTCGGCTCCCGGCGGTGGATCATGTGCTCCGCATCGTCCAGCACCGTCAGGTTGCGCAGGGCCAGAAAGTCCATCTTCAGCAGGCCAAGCTCCTCCAGCGTGGGCGCTTCGTACTGGGTGACGATGCTCTCGTCATTGCGCGCCAGCGGCACGTAGGTATAGACTGGCCGGCGGGTGATGACCACGCCCGCCGCGTGTTTGGAGGCGTTGCGGGGCATTCCCTCAATGGTCTTGGCTGTGTCGATGAGCCGGCGCACCTTTTCCTCGCTCTCATACATCTCCCGCAGCGGCTTGGAGACCTGCAGAGCCTCCTCCAGCGTGATCTTGGAGTTATTGGGGCCGCCGGGCACCTGCTTGGCAATAGTGTCCACCTCGGCATAGGGCAGGTTCATCACCCGGCCCACATCACGGATAACGCCCTTGGCGGCCATGGTGCCAAAGGTGATGATCTGGGCCACTCGGTCAGCGCCGTACTTTCGGTTGACATAATCTATCACTTCTGACCGTCTGCGGTAGCAGAAGTCGATGTCAATATCGGGCATGGTGACGCGCTCCGGGTTCAGGAAGCGTTCAAAATAGAGGTCATACTGCATCGGGTCCACATCGGTGATATAGAGGCAGTAGGCCACCATGCTGCCCGCCGCGCTACCGCGGCCGGGGCCGACAGGGATCTTCTGACTCTTGGCATATCCTACATAGTCGGAGACGATGAGGAAATAATCCACAAAACCCATCTGGCGGATCATGTCCATCTCATATTTCAGACGGGCTTTGTATTCCTCAGAGCCATTGGGATAGCGGTGGGCAAAGCCGTCCGCACAGAGCTTATCGAACCAGCTGTCCGCATCGTAGCCCTCGGGATACTGGAACTCCGGCAGGTGGTAGGTGCCGAACTCAAAATCCATCTGGCACTGCTCCACCACCTTGACGGTGTTTTCAATGGCCTCCGGGTGCTTCGGGAACAGGGCACGCATCTCGTCCTCGCTCTTGATATAGAACTCCTGCGTCTCGAACTTCATGCGGCGGGGATCGTCCAGCGTCTTGCCGGTCTGAATGCACATCAGCACATCCTGCGCCACCGCGTCCTCCTTGCGGATGTAGTGGGCGTCATTGGTGGCCACCAGCGGAATGCCGGTCTCCTCGCTGAGCCGGTAGAGGGCAGGCAGGAGCTGGCGCTGCTCCGGGATGCCGTGATCCTGGATCTCCAGATAGTAATTTCCCTCCCCCATCATGTCCCGCATCATGAGGGCGTGCTCTTTGGCTCCGGCATAGTCACCGGCGCGCAGGCGGCGGGGGATCTCTCCGGCCAGACAGGCACTGAGGGCGATCAGGCCCTCATGATGCTCTCTCAGCAGATCGAGATCAATGCGCGGCTTGATATAGAATCCCGCCACATTGGCCTGACTGACCATGTAGGACAGATTGCGGTAGCCCTCCTCGTTTTTGCACAGCAGGATCAGGTGGCGCGCCTCACTGTCCAGCTCATGCACCTTGTCAAAGCGGGTGCGGGGCGCCACATAGACCTCACAGCCGATGACCGGCTTGATGCCCTCCTTCACGCAGGCGCGGTAAAAATCCACGCAGCCGTACATGACGCCGTGGTCTGTGATGGCCACGCTGGTCTGTCCCAACTCCTTGAGACGCTTCACCAGCTCGGTAATGCGGCAGGCGCCGTCCAGCAGGGAAAATTCCGTATGAACATGAAGATGTGCAAAAGCCATAGGTTACCTCATTATTTATGATCCATGGATGTACAGTTACACCTGTGCGTCCGCTTTGCTTCCTTCCGGCGGCTGATCCGGTGTATTAGCCAACTCCACCAGCTTGCGCAGGCGGTGGTTCAGGCAGGACTTGCTCACCTCGGCCAGAGCTGCCAGCTGGGCCAGTGACAGTTCCGGATTTTCGATGCGCAGACGGGCGGTCTCCTGCAGTTTTTCCGGCAGAGAATCCAGTCCGGCATTCTTCTCCAGCCGCCGAATGGCCTCGATCTGGCTCTGGGCGGCATCCACCGCCTTGCCCAGATTGGCCACATCGCAGTTTGACCAGCGGTTGACGCCGTTGCGCAGATTTTTCTCCACCTTGGCGGTCATGATCTCCATGGCGGACAGCGGCGCACCTACCGTGGTCAGAAAATCCGCAATGACTTCACTGCGCTTGATATAGGTGACATAATTATTATTTCGATTGACTGTTTTCGGTTCAAATCCCATATCCATCAACAGGCTCTGCAATTCGCGGTGGACATAAAGATGGGACGTAGTCAACTCCAGGTGATAGCGTTTCTCCGGGTCGGTCACGCTCCCGCCCGCCAGAAATGCCCCCCGCAGGAAGGCGGCACGGCAGCACTCCTCCTCCAACACCGCATAATTGATATGGTGGGAGATGCTGTTCTCCCGGGCGTAGCCGTAAGTCTCCAGAATACGCTCCATCTTCTCCGGGTCGGTGACTTCAAAGCTCAGCCGTCCTCCGGTATTGATGTCCGCCGGGCGGCTGTCAAACTCCGCGGAGAACGCATTTTTGAACAGTTTTGGCAGGCGTTGAGCAAACTCCGCACTGCGGGTGGTCACCCGTAGGCGCTGCGGAGTAAAGCTGTTGCAGAACAGCAGCACGCCGTAAGCCTCCGCCTGGGCACAGCACGGCCGGGACACCTTTTCCCGGCACAGCTCTCCTTTGACTTGTGATGCAAATGACATAAGTTTCCGCTGCTCCCTCTCTCACTGCTCCCGCACATAGCGGGCGCATCCGTGCTCCACCACGCGGACCGTGTGCTCCTCGACGAGCTGCATGGCCGCCCGGGCCAGAAGCTCCGGATCGTGCCGGGCCAGCCGACGCTGGCGCACATCAGCCAGCGGCCGCTCCTCCAGCGCCACACCCATGGCCTCAATCTCAGCGCGGTTCACCGTGATGGGCAACGCATTTTCTTTGGCATACAGCGGCAGCAGCTCCTCCGGCATCGGGGCAGAGTTGACCAGGCAGAAGTCCACCAGCCTGTGTCCGGAGTGGGTCAAAATCGCCCGCAGATGGTCCGCGGCGGTATACCCCTCAGTCTCTCCGTCCTGGGTCATGACGTTGCAGACATAGGCTCGCAGCGCAGGGGATTCTGCAATGGCATCCGCAATGCCATCCACCAGCAGATTTGGGATCACGCTGGTGTAGAGACTGCCCGGGCCAAGCAGAATGAGGTCGGCTCTGGCAATGGCCTCCAGCGCCAGCGGGTTTGCCCTGGGCCGCTCCGGCACAAGACGGACCTTGGTGATCCGGCAGTCCTGCGCCTTTTTAAAATCGCATATCTTGGACTCGCCGGTCACCTGCGTACCGTTTTCAAACTCAGCCACCAGCTGGATGATCTCACTGGTGACAGGCAGGACCCGGCCGGTGACGGCCAGCACCTGGCTCATCTGGGCCACAGCCTGGTCAAACGAACCGGTGATCCCGGTCAGCGCCGCCAGAAAGAGGTTGCCGAAGCTCTGTCCCGCCAGACTGCCCTCCTGAAAGCGATAGTTGATGAGCTGATTCATCAGCGGCTCGGCGTTTGCCAGCGCCTGAAGACAGTTGCGCACGTCGCCCGGTGGGGGCATCCCCAGATCCTGGCGCAGCATACCGGAGCCGCCGCCGTCATCCGCCATGGTCACGATGGCGGTCACGTTTTTTGTATAGCGCTTCAGCCCACGCAGCATGGTGGAAAGTCCCGTTCCACCGCCGATGGCGACGATATTGGGACCATCAGATGTAAACCGATAAGCACTCATGACATCAAGTCCTCGTCATATCACGATGATATTCACTGACGGTATAGCCCTGCTCCCGCAGCCATGCCGCCGCCGCATGGGCCAGCGCCACAGAACGGTGGCGGCCGCCGGTGCAGCCGATGGCCAGCGTCAGTGTGCTCTTCCCCTCCTCCACATAGTGAGGCAGAAGGAAGCCGAGCATATCGAAAAGCTTCTCTTCAAAGGTGGGCGTCACCGGAAAGGAATTCAGGTAATCCTGTACCGGTTGGTCAAGGCCGGACTGCTGTTTCAGCCCCTCAACATAGAACGGATTGGGCAGGAACCGCACAT
>CALEQS010000099.1 GCA_937907975.1 uncultured Clostridia bacterium
GGAACATGGAGATGATCGGTGCGGAGCACTCCCCCGGCTTTGAAAACACCGCCGGTTCCCTGGGCCAGACCGTGTCCATCGCCGCCGGCACCGCCCATGCCCGCAAGATGAAGGGCGAGACCGGCAAGGTCTACTGCCTGATGGGCGACGGCGAACTGCAGGAGGGCCAGACCTGGGAGTGCGTCCAAGCCGCCGGTTACTACAAGCTGGACAACTTCGTCATGGTCATCGACGCCAACGGCCAGCAGGTCGAGGGCGCCATTGAGAACCAGATGACCGAGGAGCCGCTGACCGCCCGGTTCGAGGCCTTCGGCGCCGCCTGCGTCACCTGCAACGGCCATGACATCGACGACATCATCCGCGCCTGTGCCACCGAGCACCCCGGCCGTCCGCTGGCCGTGATCTGCCGCACCCGCGGCACCACCGGCATCCCGCCGCTGGAAAAGAAGTGGCCCTTCCTGCACTTTGTCCGCATTCCCGAAGCTGACCGGGCAGAGTACCAGAAGATCTACGACGAGCTGTGAGGAGGAACGGAGCATGAAAATCGAACTGAACACTCATGAGCGCTGCATGATCGACTTTGCCGCCCAGCACCCCGATGTGCTGGTGCTCTCCGCCGATCTGGGTTCTTCCTGCGAGGTCAAGAAGTTCCGCGCCACCTATCCCGACCGCTACCTGACCATGGGCATAGCCGAGCAGAATATGTGCTCCTGGGCGGCCGGTCTGGCCCGGGAGGGCTACCGTCCCTTCCTGCACACCTTCTCCGTGTTCCTGTACCGCCGCATTCTGGATCAGCTGGAGATGAGCGTGGCTTACCCCAACCTGCCGGTAGTCTTTGTGGGCTTTGTCCCCGGCATCACCACCCCCGGCGGCGTGACCCACCAGTCCATCAACGATGTGGGCGTGCTGCGCACCGTGCCCAACATGGCAATCTTCGACATCGGTGACGCCACCGAGATCGAGGGTGTGCTCAAACTGGCCTATGACTACAACGGCCCCGTCTTTATCCGTATGCTCCGCAAGGAGGTGCCCCGCCTGTTCCCCGCCAGCGAGCCCATGCAGTTCAACCGGGCCCGGGTGCTGAGCGAGGGCGACGACGTGCTCATCCTCTCCTCCAGCATCTGCACCGAGGAGGCCATGCGCGCCACCGCCGCGCTGAAGGAGCGCGGCGTGTCCGTCCAGCATATGCACGTCTCCACCCTGAAACCCTTCACCGACCCCACCATTGTGGAGGCCCTGAAGAAGGTCAAGTACGGTGTGGTCACCATTGAGAACCAGTACAACATCGGCGGCCTGAGCAGTGCCGTGTCCGAGGTCATCGCCGAAAACGGCATCGGCAAGCGGCTGGTGAAGATCGGCCTGCCCGGCTACCCCCACGGCGCCAGCAAGATGTACCTCATGAAGAAGTACGGCATCGACGCCATGCACCTGGTGCAGGCCGTCGAGGAGCTGACCGGCCGGGACCTGCACCTCACCGAGCAGGATCTGGCCGAGGAGCGGTTCGTGGACTTCCTCGAAGTGTAAAAGATTTTTCCGTAAAACGGCGCATACAGGCTTGCCCTGTATGCGCCGTCTGCGTTAAAATAATGGTATCTGAAACTGTCAAGCGAAGGTCGCTTTCATTACGAACAATGGGAGGAACAAACGCATGAAAATCGTCAACTTGGGTTCTCTGAATCTGGATCACGTCTATCAGGTGGACCACTTCCTGCTCCCCGGCGAGACAAAGGCCTCCAAGGGCCTGACTGACAATGCCGGCGGCAAGGGCCTCAACCAGTCTATCGCCGCCGTGCGCACCGGGGCGGAGGTCTACCACGCCGGTTACTTCGGGGCCAACTCCGATATGCTGCGCAAGGTGCTGGTGGACTCCGGCGTCCACACCGAGTGGATGGAGGACCATCTGGATATTCCCTGCGGCCATACCGTCATTCAGGTGGACGACGCAGGCCAGAACTGCATTCTGCTTTTCGGCGGCACCAACGTGTGCCTGACGGAGGAGTACATCGACCGCGTGCTGGATCAGTGCGGACCGGACGACATTCTCCTGCTCCAGAACGAGACGAATCTGGTGCCCTATATGATCGAGCAGGCCGCCAAGCGGGGCATTCCCGCCGCCATGAACGCCGCCCCCATGGACGAGGGCGTCAAGAGCTATCCCATCGGCAAGCTGCGCTATCTGATCGTCAACGAGATCGAAGGTGCGGCGCTGGCCGGCGGCGACAGCTTTGAGGAGACTATGGACAACCTGATCGCCGCCTATCCGGGCGTCGGCATCCTGCTGACGCTGGGCAGTGTGGGCGCCTGGTTCCACGACGGAGACCGGGACATCCGCATGGGCTGCTGCAAGGTGGAGAAGGTGGTGGACACCACCGCCGCAGGCGATACCTTCCTCGGCTACTTCCTGGCCGGTATGCTGGACAAGCTGGATCCCGCCGAGGCACTGAAGCGGGCCACCTTCGCCAGCGCCCTGACCATTCAGTCCCCCGGCGCGGCAGACTCCATCCCCACTGTGGACCAGGTGGAAGCCGCCATAGTCTCCGGCAAACTGGGCACGCTGGAGATCCAGGACAATAAACGGTAACCGAACGCCGCCTTGAGTTCCCAGTCATCCCGAGCGAAGCGAAGGATCTTAAAGCACCGGTCTCCGACTAAAAGCATTCTTAATGTAGAAGTCGGTGCCGTAAGATTCTTCGTCGCGCCGCTCCTCAGAATGACATAAACGGAGGCAGTACCGCTCTCTTCAACACACCCGCAAAGCATAGCAGAGCAAGTTACTAAACGGCTGCTTTTACCGCACAACGCGAATTTCGCCCAGCGGGCGAAAGAGCCTGTCTCACAGAGTTTCACCGCCCGCAGGCGGTGAAATGAATTGAAGAAATAACGAAAACCGGTGGAATTCACTTCCACCGGTTTTCTCTTCTCATTCCAACCGGGGCGGCCTTTGCGAAGCAAACGAGCCCCGGTTGGAATGCATCCCCTCGCAGAAAAGGGCTGGCACCACAGGTGCCAGCCCGTTTCGAGAACTCACTTGTTGATGTAGTTGCTGAGACCCAGCATCTTGTAATAGCCGGCCACAGCGCCCTGATCCTCCACGCCGACGCACTGAGCGGCGTGAACGGCGGCCTTGCCGAACACGGGGGTCATGGTCCTGGTGGCCTCCACGCCGCCCTTGGCGGCGGCGACGGCGGCGTCGATGACCTCATTCAGGCTGGCGGCAGGATTCTTCTCCACGGCGGCCTTGGCAGCCTCGGCGGCGGGCAGAACAGCATCATAGATGGTGCGCTGGCCCGGCTGGCACTTGCCGCGCTTCTGAACGCCGGCGGCGAAGCCCACCAGATAGTCGGCCAGAGCCGCACCATCGATCTCGGTCTTGCCCTTCAGGGCCTTGCCGCCCTCCATGACGCCGGTGGACATCAGGAAGCCCATGGTGGAGGGCACGAGGGAGGACATCTTCATGCCCGCCTTCATCAGCATCTTACCCACATCGCCGGCGGCACCGGCGGCCTCAGCCCGCATCAGGTCGGGCAGAGCGGCATAGCCCTTGCTCATGGTCAGGCCCAGATCGCCGTCGCCCAGCTTGGCGTCCATCTCGCAGAGCTCTTCCTTCTTTTCCACAAACAGATCGCCCACGCTGGCAAACAGGTCGGGCACCTGGTCAAACAGGATCTTATCCATAAAAGCACACGCTCCTTAAAAACTTATAAATTATCGTTCGGCGCACGGCTTCTCGCACTTCTATCTTGGCTCCCCCTTTGGGGGAGCTGGCGCGAAGCGCCTGAGAGGGCTTTTTGCAGGCTTGTCCGTGCATCGCCCTCTCCGTCACGGCGTTCCGCCGTGCCACCTCCCCCAAAGGGGGAGGCAAGTTTAGCTCTCTGCGCCGAATGACAACTTGCGAAACACTAGAATCTCGCAGGAAGGGCCTTCGGCCCTTCCGAGAACTCTCTTACTTCTGGCAGATGAACGGGGTGTTGACAGGGTGATCCATGTAGTGCTTCATCTCGTCGTTCATCTTGCAGATGGAGATGGACGCACCAGCCATCTCCATAGAGGTGGCATACTCGCCCACGATGGTCTTGTAGATCTTGATGCCCTTGCTCTTCAGGATCTCGGTCACGTCGTTGGACAGGATGTACAGCTCCTCGACGGAAGTGGCACCCAGACCGTTGATGAGCAGGGAGACCTCCTCGCCCTCGGCGACAGGCATATCGCCCAGCAGGGTGTTCAGGGACTCCTCGGCGATCTCGTGGGAGGTCTTGAGGGGACCGTTCCAGACGCCCGGCTCGCCGTGGATGCCCATGCCCATGGCCATCTCGTTCTCGCCCAGCTCGAAGTTGGCATGGCCGACCTCAGGGATGATGCAGGGAGTCAGGGCGAAGCCCACGGTGCGGGTGTTGTCCTTGGCCAACTGAGCGGCGGCCAGAACGGCGTCCAGATCGCCGCCCTCATCGGCCTTGCAGCCGGCGGCCTTGTACATGAAGTAGATGCCGGCCACGCCGCGGCGGGTGGCGGGATCTTTGTGGGAGTTCACGTCATCGGCACCCACAATGCTCTTGCAGACGATGTCGTCCATGTCGCACATATCGGTGGCCATATCGAAGGTCATGATGTCGCCGGTGTAGTTGCCATAGAGGAACAGCACACCGGCACCGGCCTCGACTTCCTTGGCAATGTTATAGATCTGCTCGGGGGACGGAGACTGGAACACACCGCCGACGCCGCAGCCGTCGATCAGGCCGTCGCCCACATAGCCCAGAAACAGGGGCAGGTGACCGGAGCCGCCGCCGGTGATGATGGCGACCTTGCCGGGCTTCTTGTTGGCGGTGCAGTAGCAGCGCAGATCGCCCCCGGCATACTTCACCTGATCGCCATGGGCCGCATAGATGCCCTTGAGCATATCGTCCACATAGGTTTCCGGCGCATTGATGATCTTTTTCATAGAATTGCCTCCTTGTTAGTCCTGTTTCAAGTCTCTATTTTCCTTGAAAACCGGGCGGTCAGGCCCGGACTTGTCCATTTCTGATTGTACCGCCCGGGCGGGGGTTTGTCAATCATTCTGCCCGATTTTGTGGCGTTGAAAAGTCTTTTTTTGTGGAAAACCGTCAAAAGGTCAATTTTCGACCAGCTTGGGGAAAAACAGATCCAGATCGGCGTTTCCGTTGATGCCCGCCACTTTCCCCGTCTTGGAATACTGCCACAGATCGAAGGCATAGGCAAAACTGGGCCAGTCCGCGTCGTACTCGGCGTACCACGCGTCATAGTCCGTCAGCTGGGCCACATCGTACTGGAGATAACCCACCACGCCGTTGCAGTAATAGCAGGGGCGGTAGCCCGCCGCGCGGATCTTCTCGCAGAAGGCGGCGGCACAGGCGGTGACGGCCGCCTTGTCCATTCCGTCCGTCCGGGCGTCGTCCTCCACGATCTGCTCCCAGTCAAACACCACTGGCAGATCCATGCTCCGGCCGTTCAGAACAGAGAGCACGAAGTCGGCCTCCTCCTCCGCCTCGGCGGCGGTCACCGCCTGAGAGAAAAAGTAGCACCCGACCTGAAGCCCGTTTTCCTGGGCCCCGGCCAGATTGGTCTCAAAATTAGCGTCCGCCCGGATGGTCCCCTGAGAGTAGCCCCGGCTGCCCACCCGGAGCATGGCAAACTCAATGCCGTCCCCAGCCACCGCCGCCCAGTCGATGTCCCCCTGATGGGAGGACACGTCCACACCGGTCATGGCCGGGCGGCTCAGGCAGGTGATGCGTCCGGTGGTCTCGTCGCACTGAAAGTCCTCCGCCGTGAAGCCGCTCTGCTCCACCGACTCGTCCACCCTGACGGTCTGGCCGCCCACCTCCACCGTGGGGCCGCTCACCTCTTCTTCGATTTTATGCACCGCTCCCCGCAGAGAGCACCCCGCCAGCGACAGCACCAGCGCGCCGCTCAGCAGAATAGAAATCAGTTTTTTCAACCAAATCACCTCAGTTTCGACAGGGAAAGTATATCACACTTTTGGCCGGATGCCGTTAAGAAATTATAAAACCCGGGCACATCTGCCAAAAAGCAGGTGTGTCCGGGTTTTGTTTCACAGAATTCTGCCCTCCTCAGAGGGCGGAATAAAGTTCAATCCCGTCATTTCCGGGGGCATGTACCTCGGAAATGACACCTCTCAGATGAAAAGAGCCGACTTTTCGCGCAGCGAATCAAGGTTCTTTTCATCTGCATTTTCTCTTTGAAACAAGGCAGGCCTTGTTTCAAAGAACTTCCTTCACCGCGTCAATGGGCATATCCATGCCGGTCCAGAGCTTGAAGGACGCGGCGCCCTGATAGAGCACCATGCCGGTGCCGTTCATGGTGGGGCAGCCTGCCTCCTTGGCCAGCTTCAGGAAGGCGGTCTCCTCGGGGGTGTAAATGACGTCCGTGCAGATGAGGCCGGGCCGGAGCATGGTCTTGTCGGTGATCAGGCTGACGCCCTCCAGCTTGCCCATACCCACATTGGTGGCGTTAGCCAGCAGAGCGCTGGACGCGATCTCCGCGCGCAGACGCTCGGTGTCCTCCAGCGGATAGGCGTGGGCCACACAGCTCGTGTTGGTGTTGATCTTGGCGGCATTCTCCTCCGCCCGGTGGAAGAAGGAGTCGTTGGCATTGAAAATGCTGATCTCCTTCACGCCGTCCAGCGCCGCCTGAATGCAGATGGCGGTGGCCGCGCCGCCGCAGCCGAGGACGGTCATTTTCTTTCCCTTGATGTCAAAGCCCTGATCAGCCAGTGCGGACATATAGCCGGTGCCGTCGGTGACGGTGCCGTAGAGTTTTCCGTCTCTGTTGATGACGGTATTGACGCTCTCGCACAGGCGGGAGACCTCGCTGATCTCGTCCAGCAGAGGAATAATGGCGGTCTTATAGGGCATGGACACATTCCACCCCTTGGCGCCGAGGGCTTTCAGGCCCTTGACGGCATCCTCCAACTGGTCGGGCTGGAAGTCGAAGGCCAGGTAAGCATAGTCCAGACCCAGCGCCTCAAAGGCGGTGTTGTGCATCATGGGGGACTTGCTGTGGCGGATGGGGGTGGCGATCAGGCCAATGAGCTCGGTATGGCCGGTGATTCTCTGGGGCATATGAAAAACCTCCGATTTTCTTCTCGAAAGGGCTTTGCCCTTTCCGTAAGGGGATGCAGTCTGCGGCGCGGGTGCCGCAGACGATTCTTTCCTGATAGACCACGGGGGATGCCAAACAAATGGCATCCCCCGTGTGATAGATCAATTACTTGTTAAAGATGGCGAAGATCTCGTCGAAGGGATCCTTGGAAGGCTCGTCCTTCTTCTCCTCGGCGTCCTTCTTCTCCTCCTCGGCGGCCTGCTCGTCCTCGGGCTTGTCGAAGCCGGTGGCGATGACGGTGACGCGGATCTCGTCCTCCATCTCAGGATCGAAGGCAGCACCGAAGATGATGTTGGCATCGGGGTTGGCGGCGGACTGCACCAGGCCAGCGGCGACCTCGACTTCCTCCAGGCCGATGTCCATGGAGCCGGTGACGTTGACCAGAACGCCGTGGGCGCCGTCGATGCTGGTCTCCAGCAGCGGGCTGGAGATAGCCATGCGGGCAGCCTCCTCGGCCTTGTTCTTGCCGGCGGCGCGGCCGACACCCATGTGGGCCAGACCGGCGTCCTTCATGATGGAGGTCACGTCGGCAAAGTCCAGGTTGATGAAGCCGGTATTCTTGATCAGGTCGGAGATGGACTCCACGGCCTGCTTCAGCACATCGTCGGCGATCTGGAAGGCATTGGCAAAGGTGATCTTCTGATCGGTAGCCAGCTTCAGACGCTCGTTGGGAATGATGACCAGGGAGTCGACCTTGGCGCGCAGCTCCTCGATGCCGGCCTCAGCCTGACGCATACGGCGTGCGCCCTCAAAGCCGAAAGGCTTGGTGACAACGCCGACGGTCAGGATACCCATATCCTTGGCAAGCTTGGCCACTACCGGTGCTGCACCGGTTCCG
>CALEQS010000100.1 GCA_937907975.1 uncultured Clostridia bacterium
GTTCATCCGGGTTCCAATTCAATTCCAGTTCCCCTTCCGCCCGGACGGCGGCCACATTCAGGTGGCGCTTATTGCGCAGGTCCAGCTGACGCAGTGTTCTGCCCGTCCAATCCGCCGGGACGGCCAGTTCCGCCAGCCGGATGCGGTTGGACAGATCCACCACATCCATATAGCTCCCCAGCAGGAGGGTGCGCGCCGTGCGGGCAGCGGACTCCTTCTCCGGGATGATGACCCGATCCGCTCCCAGACGGGTAAACACCTTGGACTGGATCTCATCGCTGGCCTTGACCAGGACATAGGGAATCCCCGCCTCCTTGGCCAATATGACCGCCATAACGCCGGCAGACAGGTCGCTGGTGGTGGCCACAATGGCTGCGTCAAAGTTGGAAAGGCCAAGCCCATCCATGTCCTTTGGGTCGGTCACGTCGCCGGTGACCGCCATGGTGACGGTGTCCGCCACAGCGGTCACCTTGTCCTCGTCCTTATCAATGGCCAGGACATGCATTCCTGCGGCGGTCAGCTCCTCCGCCACACTGCGGCCAAACTTTCCGATGCCAAAAATGACATATGATTTTTCTGCACGCTTCATGGAAAATACTCCTTATCCGATGGTAATATTCTGTTCCGGGAAGGCGGTGTTCCTGCTGCCCTTGCGGTAGGCAAACGCGATGGCAAGACTCATGGGGCCGACCCGGCCAAAGTACATACAGGCGGTCAGCAGCAGCTCGCCCGCCGCGTCGGCCTGAGCCGAAATACCCCGGGTCAGGCCAACAGTCCCCAGCGCACTGGCCGTCTCAAACAGCACGTCGGAGAGGCTTCCGCCGGTCAGCACTCCCAGCAGCAGGGTGCAACCGATCAGAGTGAGCAGGCTGATCCCCACCACCGCGGAGGCCCGGCGCACCAACTTATCCGGGACGCTACGCTGGAAGGCAGTGACGTGCTCCCGGCCCCGCACCACGGAGACGGCGGACAGCACCAGCAATGCCGCGGTAGAGGTTTTGACGCCGCCCGCCGTGCCGACCGAACTGCCGCCCACGAACATGAGCGCCACGCTGACCAGCACAGACGGCTCGGTGAGTCCGCTCTGAGGCACCGTTAAGAAGCCCGCCGTGCGGCAGGTGACAGATTGAAACAGCGATGCGGTCAATCTTTGCCACCAGGGAAGCCCTCCCAGCGTGGCCGGATTGCGCCACTCCAGCAACGCAAACAGCAACCAGCCCCCGAGGATCAGCGCCACGGTGGTCACAATCGTGATCTTGCTGTGCAGCGTCAGGCGGCGGAAGCACTGGCCCCGGGGAATGTCGCCCGTGCGGCGCTGCTCCCACACACGCAGCACATCCCACCAGACAATAAATCCGAGACCGCCCAAAATAATGAGAGCCATGGTGACCAGATTCAACCAGATATCTCCCACATAGGGCGCCAGGCTGTCCGGGCCAAGGATGTCGATGCCCGCATTGCAGAAGGATGAAACCGAATGAAAAACGGAGATCCAGACCCCTTTTAACCCATAGCGGGGCACAAAAACCGGCAGGCTGAGCAGAGCGCCCGCTCCCTCAACTGCCAGTGCGCCCCGAAATACCTTGCCAAGGAACCGAACCAATCCGTCCATGGTGTCCAGATTGAAGGCACTTTCCAGCAAAATCCGGTCCTTCAGCGTGATCTTCCGTCCGATCAGCACCAGAATGCCTGTTGTGAAGGAGATGATGCCCAAACCGCCCAGCTGGATGAGCACCAGAATGACGATATGGCCGAACAGGCTCCAATGGGAGAAGGTATCCACTACGGTTAGGCCGGTCACACACACCGAGGTGGCGGCGGTGAACAGGGCGTCCAGATAGTTGGTCGCCCGGCCATCTGCCGCGGCGAACGGCAGACTCAGCAGCAGACTGCCCGCCAGCACCGCCGCCAGAAAGCCAAGCAGAATGAGCTGGGTGGTGGACAGCTGGTGCTTTTTTTGTTCTTTTTCTTCCATAGGCTCGAAACCCGCCCTTCGTATTTTGCTGAGATTGTAGCACAGAAGCTCTGCGGTTGCAAGTTCCCTCTAGCGCACAGTCAATGGTTCATGATATACTCAAGAGGAGTAAAGGAGTTGTATTATTTTATGATCACATTTGACTATGACCGCTGTGTGGGCTGCGGCAGCTGCGTGAGACTGTGTCCCATGGGCTATCTGAAACTGGAGGAAAAGCGCCCCGTCATCCGGGAGCGCCGCCGCTGCATCGAGTGCGGCCACTGCGCGGCCGCCTGTCCCAAGCAGGCCGTGACGCTGACCAGCGAAAAAGCGGAGCTGGTCCTGCCCAAGGCGGAAAATGAACTGGAAGAACTCATTCTCTCCCGCCGCTCCATCCGGCACTTTCAGGCTAAAGTGCCGCCCCGCGCGCTGATCCAGCGTGCGCTGGATCTGGCCGAGTATGCACCCAGCGGCAAAAACGCCCATCAGCACCGCTGGACCGTACTCTATGGACTGGAGGAGACGGAAAAGGTCACCGAAATGGCTCTGGATTTCTCCCGCCGCACCGGAGAGGCCAAGGAGCTCATTAAAATCAAAGAGGCCGGAACCAATCTGCTGACCTGCGACGCCCCCTGCGTCATTCTGGCCTGGTCCCCGGACGACGCGCTCAACCCGGTGGCCGACCCGGTATTGGCGCTGACCATTGTAGAGATGCAGCTGAACAAAGCCGGACTCGGCACCTGCTGGGGCGGCTATCTGGGCCAGATCGCCCGGGCAGACCGGGAGCTGAGCGCCTATCTGGGCATTCCGGAAGGGGCGAACCTGCGCTGTGCACTGATGGTTGGCTATGCCAAGGGTGAGCGCTACCCCAATCAGCCCCCGAGACCCCGCGCCAACATTCTCTGGAAAGAATAAAGCATATCATATATAAAAAGCGGCTGACTAAGGTCAGCCGCTTTTTCAATCCTTTTAGAAGAAGATCGCTCCCGCGCCGTAGGTGACGAAGGCCACGATAGCGCCGGCGATCAGCACGCCGCAGGCAATGGCCGAAAAGGCTTTTTTTACCCGCATATCCAGCATAGCTGCCACCAGCGCACCCGTCCAGGCACCGGTGCCGGGCAGAGGGATGGCCACCAGAACCACAAGGCCCCAGAACTCATACTTTTCCACTGTGCCGGACTTCTTTGCCGCCCGGGCTTCAAATCTGGCCACCAGACGTCCCAGCGCCTTGCTGTGCTGCTTCATCCAGTCGAAGATCTTGCGGATGAAAATCAGGATAAAGGGCACCGGGATCAGGTTGCCGATAATGGACACCACGATGGCGGCCCAGAAATTCAGGCCATTGGCCGTGGCAATGGGAATTGCGCCCCGCAGCTCGATGACCGGAACCATGGAAATGAGCAGCGTCATCAGCAGCTTTCCGGGCAGGTTGTTCCAAATACTCAAGTAAAACTTCCTCTCAAAACCCCGGATAATGTAACATACCTTTTCATTATAGCGGTCAAAAAAGGTACGTCAAGGCAGTTTCATGTAAAATGCAGGTAAAATCTGCCTGATTACATCCGATCCGGGGCGGAGAAGCCCAGCAGGTCAATGCCGATCTCCAGCACATGGAGCACCAGCTGAAGCAGCGTGACGTAGGAGGCCTGACGGGCAGGATCCTGCTCCTTCATGATATTGCACTCATTGTAGAACTGGTTGAACACGCCGGTCAGCTCATAGATATAATGGCACAGCTTGTTGGGAGCCTTCTGCTCATAGGTCTGGTACACATTTTCATTGAACTTGCTCAGCACCAGCATCAGGTCGGTCTCGCTCTTGCGGTCAGGGGGGAGGATCGTGCCCAGCTTGGCATCCGGGAAGGCGGCGCGGAACTTGGACAGGATGGACTTGATGCGCACCATGGTGTACATAATATAGGGGCCGGTGTCGCCCTCAAAGGCGGTGAAGCGGTCCACATCGAAGACATAGTCCTTGGCGGGCTGGTTTCTCAGATCTCCGTACTTGATGGCGGCCAGCGCCACCTTCTCTGCGATGGAGCGCAGCTCACCCTCGGAGATATTGCCGCTGGAATTGGAGCGGGACTTCTCGTAGACCGCGTCCGTGACCTCCTTGAGCAGATACTCCAGCCGGAGCACACCGCCCTCGCGGGTCTTGAAGGGACGGCCGTCCTTACCGTTCATGGTGCCAAAGCCGATATACTCCAGAGAGCACTTGTCCTTGTCCACCAGGCCGGTCTTATAGGCACAGCGGAACACGCGGGTGAAATGCAGCTCCTGCCGCTTGTCCGCCAGGTAGATGATGCGGTCGGGATCGTAGTCCTGCTTCCGCTCCACGATGGTGGCAAGGTCGGTAGTCTCATACTGGGCCGCACCGTCGCTCTTGAGGATCAGACAGGGCGGAACTA
>CALEQS010000101.1 GCA_937907975.1 uncultured Clostridia bacterium
AAGGTGACCTCGATCTGAGGCACGCCGCGGCGGGCGGGAGCAATGCCGTCCAGATGGAAGCGGCCCAGAGTCTTGTTGTAAGCGGCCATCTCGCGCTCACCCTGGAGGACATGAACCTCAACGGAAGTCTGGTTGTCCGCGGCGGTGGAGAAAATCTGGCTCTTCTTCACGGGAATGGTGGTGTTGCGCTCAATCAGCTTGGTGAACACGCCGCCCATGGTCTCAATGCCCAGGGACAGAGGAGTGACGTCCAGCAGCAGCAGACCCTTGACGTCGCCCTGCAGCACGCCGCCCTGAATGGCAGCGCCTATGGCCACGCACTCATCGGGGTTGATGCCCTTGAAGCCTTCCTTGCCGGTGATACCCTTCACAGCCTCCTGCACGGCGGGGATACGGCTGGAGCCGCCCACCAGCAGAATCTTGGAGATGTCACTGGGCTGCAGCTTGGCATCGGAGATAGCCTGACGCACGGGGCCCATAGTGGCCTGCACCAGATGGTTGGTCAGCTCATTGAACTTTGCACGGGTCAGGGTGACGTCCAGATGCTTGGGGCCGGTGGCGTCAGCGGTGATATAAGGCAGGTTGATGTTGGAGGTGGTCACGCCGGACAGCTCGATCTTGGCCTTCTCGGCGGCCTCCTTCAGGCGCTGCATGGCGACCTTGTCGCCGGTCAGGTCAATGCCGGTGTCCTGCTTGAACTGCGCAGCCAGATAGTCCATAATGCACTTATCGAAGTCATCGCCGCCCAGACGGTTGTTGCCGGCGGTGGCCAGGACCTCGATGACACCGTCGTCGATCTCCAGGATGGAAACATCGAAGGTGCCGCCGCCCAGGTCGTAGACCATGATCTTCTGAGCGGTCTCCTTATCCACACCGTAAGCCAGAGCGGCGGCGGTGGGCTCGTTGATGATACGCTTCACGTCCAGACCGGCGATCTTGCCGGCGTCCTTGGTGGCCTGACGCTGAGCGTCGGTGAAGTAAGCGGGGACGGTGATAACAGCCTCAGTGACGCTCTGGCCCAGATAGGCCTCAGCATCGCTCTTCAGCTTCTGCAGGATCATAGCGGAGATCTCCTGCGGGGTGTACTTTTTGCCGTCGATGTCCACCTTGTAATCGGAGCCCATCTCACGCTTGATGGAGATCACGGTGCGGTCGGGGTTGGTGATGGCCTGGCGCTTTGCGACCTGGCCGACCATACGCTCGCCGTCCTTGCCGAAAGCGACGACAGAAGGGGTGGTGCGGTTACCTTCCGCGTTGGGGATAACGACGGCTTCGCCACCCTCCATAACAGCAACACAAGAGTTCGTGGTGCCGAGATCAATACCAATAATCTTAGACATAATAAAGTTCCTCCTAATATTGAAACAAGTTTGTGGATTTACAAAATTCAGTTGGCCACTTTGACCATGGCGAAGCGGATCACCTTATCGCCCATCTTGAAACCGGACTGGAACACTTCCACCACGGTGGATTCGCCCACGGAGTCATCGTCCACATGCATCACTGCGTTGTGGAGGTTGGGGTCAAAGGGCTGGTTCAGTGCGTCGATCTCAGTGATGCCCAGCTTCTCCAGCACCTGTCGGAGCTGGGTCATGGTCATCTTGACGCCCTTGGCATAGGCCTCGTCGCTGCAGGGGGCGGCCAGAGCCCGCTGCAGGTTATCGAATACCGGCAGGAAGGCCAGCGCGGCGTCCGCCTTGGCGTTGGAATAGGCATCGGTCTTTTCCTTGGCGCTGCGGCGGCGGAAGTTGTCGTACTCGGCGGCAAGGTACTGATACTGCTTATCCTTTTCAGCCAGTGCCTTCTCGCTCTCGGCCAGCTTGGTCTCAAGCTCGCTGGCGCCGTCGGAAATCTCTTCGGTGTTTGCGGCGGTCTCGACCTCCTCCTCGACTGCGGTTTCTTCAGCCGCTTCCGTCTCGGGGACGGCCTGCTCGGAAGCTGCCTTCTTTTCTTCCTGCACGGCGTTTTCTTCGTTCTTATTCATTGAATGGCCTCCTATTCTTTGGAGTCGCTGTCAGGCTGCGGGGGCTGGAGCGCGGGAGTGGACTTCCGACCGGGAAGCTGCTCCGTCTCGCCCTTGCCAAACATCTTGCTCAGGCTCTCAGCGAAGTAATTCAGGCGGGCGGTCACTTTGGCGTAATCCATCCGGGTGGGTCCGACCACACCGATGACGCCCCGCATCCCTTCGCCGATGTCATAGCTCGCCATGACAACGCTGGTATCTTTCAAAGCGTCGGACACATTTTCCGGTCCGATCAGAATTTTGGTATCGCTGTCGCCCATGGCCCCGGAGAGCTGTGCCAGCTCCCCGTCGTGGTCCAGGTAGCTCAAAAGCTCGTGGGCCTTGTCCACATCCTGATACTCGCTGTGCTCCAGAATGCGGTTGGCACCGGCGGTGTGTACACTGGAACGGCCCGCATCCTCAAGCACCTCTATGGCGAAGGATACCACCAGAGAAATCAGCCCGTATGCGCTTCCGGCCGCCTTTTCGGCCATGCGCATCAGCTCCGGATTCAGCTCCTCGGCGGTCTTGCCCACAAAGGAAGTGTTCAGCAGCGTGTTCAAAAGCTGAAGCTGAGGCTCATTCACATCCACCGGCAACTTCACCAGCTTGTTCTTGACCACGTTCAGGTTGGTCATGACCACGATGATGAAGGAGTTTTTGTCCACCATCAACAGGTCGAAGCGGATAATGGTGGCCTTTTCCCGGCGGTCGGTCATGGCGAAAGCGGGGTAATTGGTGAGCTGACTCACCATGCGGCCCGCCTGGTCAATGACCCGGTCCAGCTCCTGCATTTTGAGATGGAGCTGACTGTTGATGGTCTGGGTCTCCTGCATGCTGAGCTTGTGCTGCTCCATCAGTTCGTTGACGTAGAAGCGGTAGCCCGCAGCGGTGGGGATCCGTCCGGAGGAGGTGTGGGGCTGTTCCAGCAGACCCAGCTTCTCCAGCGCGGCCAGTTCATTGCGAATGGTGGCAGAGGAACAGGTGAGCCCTGTCTGCTCGGCAATGGCCTTGGAGCCAATCGGCTCCGCAGTGGCAATATAGCTTTCCACCACAGTGCGAAGAATACGCTTCCTGCGCTCTGAAAGCTCCACGATCTGTCCCTCCGTTTCTCTGTTTCGTTCTTTAGCACTCATTCTCCCTGAGTGCTAATGTAACTATAACACTACCCCCTATAGTTGTCAATAGCGGGAATTGTAAATAGTTTGTGAAGTTGAAAGAGTGCAAAAAACGCCCGGTCCTTTTTCAGACCGGGCGCATGAGCGCTAATGAATTTCCTATGATCCGCGGCCCATTCCCCTTGCGAGAGGCCTCGATTTATCACAGTCACTTAATATTCGATTCCCTCGCGGGCCTGCACGCCCTTCTCAAAGGGATGCCGCACCGCCCTGAACTCGGTGATGTAGTCCGCTCTGTCCAGCAGCTCCTCCGGGGCCTTGCGGCCGGTGAGCACCACCTCGCAGTTTTCCGGCAGCTTGGCAAGGAAATCGTCGATCTCCGAGACGGGCAGGATGTCCGTCTCAATGGCGCCCAGCACCTCATCGAGGATGAGCACGCTGTTTTTGACCGCCAGCATGGCGGTGTCGTCCAGCAGGCGGCCGGCATACTCCTCGTATTCCGCCCGCTCCACCACGTCCATATTCCAGACGAAGTTCAGATGTTCGGGCAGGGGCAGCATCAGCACATGGGGCACGGTCTCCATGCTCCGGCGCTCGCCGGAGTCCTCGCTTTTCAAAAACTGAGCAATGACCACCCGGCGGCCCCGGCCTGCGGCCCGGAGCGCCAGCCCGAAGGCGGCCGTGGTCTTTCCCTTGCCGTCACCGTAGTAGATCTGAAGCATAGTACACTTCCTTATTTATAGTGAATGCTCAAAGGCCCGCCGCACGTCACCGGAGAAGTAGAGCGTGCCGAGGGCACATACCCGGCCGTCATAGCCCGCGGCCCCCTGGGCGGCGGCGACGCCCTCCGGGATGGAGGTGCAGCACTCGGCGGCGCAGCCCAGCGCCCGGAGCTTTTCCGCCAGTTCTTCGGCGGGCATGGTCCGGGGATTGTCGGCGGTAACGGTAAAGAACCGCTCCGCCAGCGGCGCGAGAATGTTCAGCATCCCGTCTACATCCTTATCGGCCATAACGGACAGCAGAAACACAAACTTCTGATCCGGGAACAGCTCCCGCAGGCTGTCCGCCGTGGCGGCCATGCCCTGGGGGTTGTGGCTGCCGTCCAGCAGAAACACCGGGTGGCGGCCCAGCACCTCGAACCGGCCGGGCCACTGGACGGCGGCGAAGCCGTCCCGGATGTTCTGCTCCGTGATGTGCCAACCCTTGTGGGCCAGCACGCTGAGGGCCGTGACGGCCACGGCGGCATTTTTCGGCTGGTAGCCGGCCAGCAGCGGCATGGCCAGATTCTTGAAGGGCCCAAGGTCAAAAGTGCGCCCTTCCAGCGTCAGCTCCTTGCGCGTGAGCTGGTCGAAGTCCACCGGCCAGAGGGTGGCGTGTCTGGCCGCGCAGGCGGCCTCGATCTCCGCGTCCGCCTCGAGCAGGTGGCCGTAGCTCACCACGTCGCCGCCCTCTTTGATGATGCCCGCCTTGGTGCGGGCGATGTCTGTCACGGTGGGGCCCAGCACGGCGGTGTGGTCCAGCCCGATGGCGGTGAGCACCGCGACCTCCGGACAGGGAATCACATTGGTGGCGTCAAACTCGCCGCCGAGGCCCACCTCCAGCACCACGATGTCGCACTCCCGGCGGGCGAAATACTCCAGCGCAATGGCGGTGATAAGCTCGAACTCCGAGGGCAGATCCTCCATCTGGTCGGCAAAGGGGCGGATCTCGTCCACGATCTGCTCCAGCACGATGTCCGCGATCTCCTGCCCGTCCACCCGGATGCGCTCATTGAAGCGGTTCAGGTAGGGGGAGGTATACAGACCGGTGCGATAGCCCGCCTGGCGGAGCACGCTCTCAATGAGGGCGGCGGTGCTCCCCTTGCCATTGGTGCCGCCGATATGGACAAATTTCAGCCGCCGCTCCGGGTGGCCCAGATGCTCCAGCAGAGCCTGCGTGCGCGCAAGCCCCGGCTTCTGGCCCCGCCACTGGACGGAGTGTATGTATGCCAATGTGGATTCGTAGCTCATAGAAGCGTCCTTTCCGTTCACCGGCGGCATAAAAGCCGCTGTTTTCAGTAACATTATACATCAACAGCGCACTGTGCACAAGTCGAACACAGGCCGCTTCGGCGGGCGGGACAGCGCACCATCTCTGCGTTATCCCGCCCGCGCCGCCCCGGGGCGGCTCTATCTCACAGCGGCCGGGCCGCTGTACGACCTCAGTATGGGCGTTTCTGCGCAGAAAATGCGGTCACGGCGCGTTTACCCGGCGGCATATTTGTCCACACTTTCCAGTAGAATCCACATAAGGGAAAGGAGGCGCACAGCATGGCGCGAGAGGGAAAACGGCACGGCCCGGTCGGCCCGGGTACAGAGGTGCAGGTGTTGGAGCAGGCGCTGAATGAAACGGCCCGCCGGCTGCGGCAGGCCTATGGAGCCTTCGATCTGGTCACTGACCCGGATCTGGTGGAGGCGTGGATCTTTGAGATCAGCGCGCAGCGGGCACGGTACAGTTACCTGCTCAAACAGCGCAAGCGCCTGGAGCAGACAGCAGACGAGACCGCCCAAGGCGGGGCGGCGGCAGAATGAGCGGCGCGGACACCCAGCTGTGGTGTGCGGTGGCCGCCGGGTGTATTCTGGCGGCGGTCATCTTCCACCGCTGGCTGGCGGCGCTGTTCAAACTTCTGCTGCGCACCCTGCTGGGCGGCGGCATATTGGCGGTGCTGTCCCTCTGCTCCGGCATCACCGGGCTGACGCTGGGGGTGAATCCCCTCAATGCGCTGGTGCTCGGCGTACTGGGCGCGCCGGGGCTGGCACTGCTGTGCGCGCTGAATGTACTGACCGGATAAAGTGCGGGCGCTCAGGAGAAGAGATCCAGATCCAGGCTGACCTGTCCGGGGCCGGGCAGGTTCATGCGGCGCTTGCGGTTGGAGGAGTACTCCAGTTTGGCAGTCATACGCTCCACGTCGTGGTGCTCCAGCGCCACCCGGTAGGCGTGGATATTCTCCTCCAGCCGGACGATCACCTTGGTGAGGGCGTCGGCGTTCAGCGTCATGAGCTCCCGCCACAGCGGCACATCCAGCGCCGCCACGCGGGTGCAGTCGCGGAAGGAGCCGCCCTCGAAGCCCTTGCACCGGAACAGCTCCGCATCGTCGCAGACGGACAGGGCAATAATGTGCATGAGCTGGCTGGTGTAGGCAATGATCTCATCGTGACGCTCCGGGGTGGTGGTCACCACGTCCGCCGCGCCGATGTAGTCGGCAATGCGGTGCATCAGATCCTGATGCTCCTGCGTGCTGGTCTCCCGGGGTGTCAGGATGAAGTGACACCGCTGGAACAGCTCCGGGAAGGAATTTTCAATGCCGGAGAACTCCGTGCCCGCCATGGGGTGGCACCCAATGAAGTCCACCTCCGGCGGCAGCACCTGGGACGCCTTCATGACCGCGGTCTTGATGCCGCACACATCCGTCACCAGACTGCCCGGCTTGAAGGTGTCCTTGTACTCCTTCATATAGGACACGATCACGCTGGGCGAGGTGCACAGAAACGTCACGTCCGCCTCCCCCAGCACGCTGGCCGGATCGGTAGTCGCCCGGTCGCACACACCGTGCGCAAGAGCATAGTCCAGCGTCTCCTGCCGGCGCACCACACCGACGATCTCATAGTCCTCAAAGCCCTTGAGGGCGGCGGCCAGTGAGCCGCCGATCAGGCCGAGGCCCACCACAGCAATGACCTTTTTCATCTCTATCATCATCCTTTTCGGAATAGAATTTTCTCTGTTTACTTTAACACTTTCCAGTCTCGAAAGCAAGGTTTTCCCGCGAAACAGACCGGGCGCATCCACAAAAAGGATGCGCCCGCTGATTTTTACTGATTCCAGCCCTCGTTCCCGTCATTGGAGCCCGACTGGTCACTGCCGTTCCACTGGCTCCGGCCGTCATTCTGCGTGCCGGCCCAAGGATCAAAGCCGCCGCCCTGGCCGCCTTGACCATTATTGGACCCGCCGCCATTAAAGCCGTTTCCGTTGTTAAACCCGGTCCCACCAAAGCCGCCGGGCTGGACAGGAGGTGCCTGATTGCCCAGCGCAAAGAGGTAGAAGCCCGCCTCGGTCAGGCTGGTGTAGGTGGTCAGGAACATGGCGCACACCGTGGTGGCCGCCAGCGTGACAATGGTGTAGAGCACGCCGTCGCCCGCCAGCGCATAGATGCCGCTGGCCAGCGAATTTACAATAATGTTCTGAAGGATCATCCAGCCGATAAAGGAGAAGTCGGTGATGAACAGATCCATCTTTCGGCCGAACATGAGGCGCTTGCTGCGGCGGATGGCCTCCAGCGCGGAGATGTCCGGATCATCCAGAAGGCAGTACTCCGCCAGCCGATAGCGGTAAGCGGCAATGATGCCCGGAATGACAAACAGGAAGGACCACAAAGAGATGAAGATCACCTTCAGGACCTCCATGAGGATGATCTTGGCGGCCATATCAAAGTGGGAGAACAACTCCTTGTAGCCGCCGGTCGCCTGACCGCGCATGGCCCGGAGGTTGGCACTGCAATAGCCCAGCCCCACCACAAAGGAATAGAAGTCGATAAGCAGCGCCACCAGCAGGCCGATCGCGGCCTGCGTCCCCACGAAGCAGCCCAGAATGCGCTGAGTCAGAGCGTCCATCGTGCCCTGGCTCACCACGCTGCTGGACTGCATGGCATCCATCAGGCCGTTATACCAATTCATATAGATCTCGCTGACCGAGTTCAGTGGATTTGGCACCGCCAGAGAGGACAGCGAACTGACCCACGTCGTGGCCAGAACATACACCAGTGTAATGAGAAACATGGCCGGACTGCCCCAGCCGATCAGGCTCTTGGCCCGCTGTTTCAGTGCTCGCCGATTATACATCGAAGCACCTCCTTTTCGAGTTCAGTTTAGTATAGCACAGACAAGGATAAAACACCAGAGCGGGAAATGCGGCGGATGGAAGGCGTAGTAAATTGGCCCTTCTTGCAATGAAATGGCACAGTGCGTCCGCCTTACCTGCGCCGGGCGGCAAAGGACACCCAGCCCTCCCGCTCACGGCGGTCAAAAATGGTGAAACCATTGCGCTCCAGAGCGGCCCTGACATCGTCGGCACGGTGAGCGATGATGCCGGAGCAGAGAAATACGCCGTCGGGGGCGAGGAACTGACCCACATGAGCGGACAGAGGGATGATAACATCAGCAATGATATTGGCCAGCACCAGCGGGTACTGTCCGGCCAGGTCATTGACCAGCGCTTCATCACCGGTCACGTCCCCGCAGAACACCTCCAGCCGATCCTCTACGCCGTTAAACCCGGCATTCTCTGCCGCCACCCGGACGGCCTTGGGGTCGATGTCGCAGCCTTTGGCGCGGCTGGCGCCCAGCACCAGTGCGGCAATGGCCAGAATACCGCTGCCGCAGCCCAGATCCAGCACCGGCTGCCCGGGAACGACATAACGCTCCACGCCCTCCAGGCAAAGCCGGGTGGTACCATGACTGCCGGTGCCGAAAATCAGGCCAGGATTCAGATAGACCGGCGTGCGTCCGTCGGGCACGGCCCTGCCCCGCTCCCACTCGGGGACGATATACAGCTTTTCGCCCACAGAGAACGCTTCATAGTATTTCTGCCAATTATGCGCCCAATCCTCCTCTTTGAGTGAGACGGTGGACACCTTCAGGCTGCCGCAGTCCGCCTCCGTGCG
>CALEQS010000102.1 GCA_937907975.1 uncultured Clostridia bacterium
ATTGACCGCATAGCCCTGTGTGATAACAGTGATGATGCCGCGCAGGGCTTTCTGAACGCCCAAGGTCGCAACAAATGCAGGCAGGCCCCAATATCCAACAAACACACCATTGAGCATGCCGCAGGCAACACCGATAAGGACGACCACCAGCATGATCAGCCACACATTCATGCCTGCCCGGGCCATATAGGCCGCCACGATGCCGCCCATACCCATGACCGATCCGGTAGACATATCCATTTCACCGGCCATGAACACGATCAGTGTGCCAACACCGACGATGATGTAGAACGAGGAGAAGCGGATGACGTTTCTCAAGTTGATAAATTGAAGGAAGGTGTCCGGCGTAGTGATGCAGAGGAAGATCACAGAGATCAGCAGCAGGACGATGGGGCTGGTCCGGTCATCCCGCATCAGGGTGCGGAATGTGGACTTCGCGTCGAACTTTTTCTTTTCAGCTTTGGCTTCCATGGCTCTTAATTCCTCCTATCGTGTCAGACCGCAGTCTCACCGGCCAGACCGGACGCATAGTTGAGAATAATCTCCTGGTTCGCTTCTTCCCGATTCAGAATGGCGGCAACGCTGCCTTCATGCATAACCATGATACGGTCACTCATGCCCAGCACCTCTGGCATTTCAGAGGAGATCATGATGATGGACTTGCCCTCTTCCGCCAGCTTGAGCATATCGAGGTAAATTTCATATTTGGAGCCGACGTCGATACCCTTGGTCGGCTCGTCCATGATAAAAATATCCGGCTGAGTCAGCAGCAGCCGTGCCAACAGCACCTTCTGCTGGTTGCCGCCGCTCAGATCGCCGATCCGCTGACCTTGTCCGGCGCACTTAATGGCGAAGCGGTCGATCTGGCTCTGCACCATTTTCTTTCCCTTGTGAGTAGAAAGTCCCACTGCGCCGCGGATCTTTTTCCACACAAGCTGCAGTGTGTTGTCATACATCGGCAGGTCGAGGAAGCAGCCCGTGCCCCGGCGATCCTCCGTCAGGAAGGCGATATGGTTGTCAATGGCGTCCCGCGGTTTTTTGATGTTGACTTCCTTGCCATCCACCTTGATCGTACCCGCACTCTTGGTGCGCAGGCCGAACAGTGTTTCCATTGTCTCCGAGCGGCCCGCGCCCATCAGCCCGGCCACACCCAGGATCTCGCCCCGGCGCACTGTGAAGCTGACGTCGTTGATGACGCCCGGACACGTCAGGTGAGACACCTCCAGCCGAACCTCCCCTTTTTCGATCTCCCGTTTGGGGTAGGCATTGGAAAGATCTCGGCCAACCATCATTTTCACTAGGTCGTTTTTCGTGACTTCCTCACTGCTCTTTGTGCCGACATACTGTCCGTCGCGCATGACGGTCACTTCATCTGTGATGACAAAGATCTCATCCA
>CALEQS010000103.1 GCA_937907975.1 uncultured Clostridia bacterium
GTGTCCCTCTGTGCCAGCTTCAGCGACAGCGCCGCCGTGCGGGTCTGCCCCTGGGAGGCGAACTGCCGCGCGCTCCGGCCGTCGATGTCCACAGCCAGGTCGTCCCGGTGGGGGCCGGTCAGGCACTTTTTCGCCGCCAGCTCCGCAGTCTTGTGGCTCTCGTACCGCGCCATGAGCGCCGGGAAAATGGCGGATTCTGTCGCCAGCCCCTCCACCCCCGGTTCGGTGGTGTAACGGAGGGACAGCTCCTCCCGGCCGCCGGAGAACTCCCGGTGGATGCCCGGGGCGCACTCCCCCAGCTTGCGCACGAAGTAGGCGCGGTAGCGGACGATGGCCGCGCCGTAGCGGCACAGCTGCACGGAAAAGTCGTCCAACGTTGCCAGCAGATCCGGCCGCTCCTCCTGATTGCGGAGGATGAAGTTCTTTGCGTCCAGCGCTTTCCGGTACCCCGCCAGCGCCTCGGCATACCGGGGGCGCAGCTGGGAGATGGTGTCGTCCAGAAAGCGGCGGCGCTCCGCCGCCCCCGCCCGGATGAGCATCAGATCCTCCGGGCAGAACAGCACCGTGTTCAGCACCTCCCCCAGCTCACCGGCGCGGCGCAGTTTCACGCCGTTGCGCTTGAGCTGCCGCCGGGCGTGCTGGTGCAGCGACGCCTCCAGCGTGAACGCCCGGTCGCGGCTGAGCACCTTTCCTTCCAGAAAGGCGTGCTCCTGCCCAAAGGAGATCAGCTCCTTGTCGGTGCGGGCGCGGTGGCTGGCGGCGGTGGAGAGATAGGCCACGGCCTCCAGCAGGTTCGTCTTGCCCTGGGCGTTTTCGCCGCAGATGACGTTCATCCGGGGATCAAAGGCGGTCTCGGCGTGGTCGTAGTTGCGGAAGTGGTCGAGGGTGAGGGACTCGACTCTCATTGGATGGTCACGGTGACGCCGTCGATGGTGACGCTGTCGCCAGAGCGGAGCTTCTTGCCCCGCATGGTGCACACCTCGCCGTTGACCAGCACCTCGCCGTCCTGGATGCGCACCTTGGCCATGCCGCCGGTCTCGCACAGGCCCTCGTATTTCAGCAGATCCTGCAGGCGGATGAATTCCGTCGTGATCTCAGTCGTGTAATTTTTCTGACTCATTTTGCTCTCTTTTCTTGTGGTTTAGTCGTTTGGTAAAAGACTATCTCGTTTGTCATCCTGAGCAATTTTCCCCTGTTGTCATCCTGAGGAGCGGAGCGACGAAGGATCTTATTGCTCAGACTTCTACAATCTTCTACAATTCGCATGGTGGTTGTAGAAGCGTGTGTTTTAAGATTCTTCGCTTCGCTCAGAATGACAGAAGTGTAGAAACTCAGAATGACCATGACCAAAAAGGACAGTGCAGGATGACAGAGGGAACAGACCTCTGTCCTTCTTATCCCTCCGCTCTCAATCTGACCGGCAGAACCATATAAAGGAAATTATTCTTCTCCACGTCCGCCGGGGTGATGATGCAGGGGGTGACCGGGCCGTTCATGCACAGATTGATGACGTCGGTGGGCGCGGCCTTCAGGGCGTCCAACATGAACTTGTTGTTGAAGCCGATCTCCAGCCCCTGCCCGTCGCCGGCCATGGCGCACA
>CALEQS010000104.1 GCA_937907975.1 uncultured Clostridia bacterium
GGTCCTTAACACGGCCGCCGCGGATCATAACGACGGAGTGCTCCTGCAGGTTATGGCCGACACCGGGAATATAAGCGGTGACTTCATAGCCGTTGGATAGGCGGACACGAGCGATCTTACGCAGAGCGGAGTTAGGCTTCTTAGGAGTAGAAGTACGCACCGCGGTGCAGACACCACGCTTCTGGGGAGAAGGCAGGTCGGTCTCCTTGTCTTTCAGGGTGTTCTTGCCCTTCTGGAGAGCAGGGGAGTTGGACTTGGTGATGGAAGTCTTTCTGCCGCTGCGCACCAGCTGGTTAAAAGTAGGCATGAACGAGTTCCTCCTTTCTTTAAATAGATCATTTTATATTTTAACGACATTTCCGAGGAAATATTCGTTAAAAGTGAAATCATTCTGCTTCCTTGAGCAGAGCGGCGACGGCACAGCCAAGGCGGATGCCGCAGGCGGCACCCAGCTCCCGCATTTTCGGGATGAGCTCCACCGGGACCTGAGCTTCTCTGCAGAGCGTCTGCATCGGCTCGGTCACCTGCGGGTCGGCATCTTCGGCAAGAAACACAAGCCGGGCTTCCCCCCGCTGGACCGCCTTTCGTGACTGCTTGACCCCGACTACCTTATGTTCCGTTTGCAGCTGGGAAATCAAATTTGTCACCGGCCTTTCTGTGTGAGCGCATACTACGCCCATACCACGCAATTTAGTATTATAGCACGGGTGTTCTCCCCCGTCAAGCGATTTTGCGCACAGAAATTGCAAAGTTTTCCCTCTCTTCATTTTCTCACTTGTGTAATATATATAATGTATGCGCTGCACAACGGACACCGCTATGCGTTGAACGCCCTGTTCTTTTAAAAGAAACTTTTTCAAAAGAACAACTGCTGACCAAAGATTCTCTGTTCAAACATTGTTCACATCTTAGCGTTTTACTCCAAATCGTTACATTTTTACTCCATTTTCTTTGGATCACTGATATTTCATTTTTTAAGATTCATAAAAAATTATTTCAATTGCATAGTGTTGTGAAAAAGTCGATTTTTTCTTTTTTCCACAAAAAAGGTTCCGTTATTCTCTTTGATGCAGTATAATTTAACCGTTAAGTGGCCCCGTATGTGGGTCAAAAGGAAATGGCGCTGTGAAAAGCGTCTCTGTTTTGCCCAAAGCAGGATCTCCTTGAGGGGGTGGGATCCCGGCAGGACAGGCTGACCACAGAGCCGTTTCATCTTGACAAGAAGAGTAAAGAGGAGGAACTATTGTGTTAAAGAACAAGAAGTTCGCACGCTACGCAATCGCGTTCTGCATTCTGGGCGTTGTCTGGATGTTCTTCTATTCCGGACTTCAGAATGACCAGATCAACATCATTCAGGGCTTCTCCGGCTGGAGCAACGCTCAGACCCTGGCCCCCATGACGGTGGGCAACCTGGTCTGCATCGTACTGACCATGGTCTACGGCACCTGCTTCATCAAGTTCGGCGTCCGCAAGACCCTGACTCCCTGCATTATCCTGTCCGCTCTGGGCTGCGCCGGCATCGCTGCCGCTAACGGCCTGGTCTGCAACGGCGGCTCCGGCAACTATGTGCTGTATGCCATCAGCCTGTTCATCGTCCGCTGCACCTGCATGTGCTTCCAGATGTCCGGCTTCCAACTGGCCGCTTCCTGGTTCATCCGTTATCGCGGCCGCGTCCTGGGCATCATCACCCTGGGCAGCCCCCTTTTCTCCGTCATCGGCACCTCTGTCATGACCAACTTCATCTCCAACAATCTGGGCGGCGACTATCGTCCCTTCTACTATGGCCTGTGCATCGTCCTGATCATCATCGCCATCCTGAGCTGCTGCCTGCTGCGCGACTATCCTGAGGAAGTCGGCCTGTTCCCCGACGGTTCTGACACCGCCCCCAAGAGCGAGGCTGACAACGATGAGGTCAACCTGACTGTCGGTCAGGTCCTGAAGATGAAGAAGTCCTGGATCATGATCGTCAACTTCGGCATCTTCCAGTTTATCATCAACGCCTGCATGGCCTCCATGGTCGCATGGTTCACCCATCTGGTCGCCACCAACGTCGACACGGTCGCCGCTGGTGCTATGGGCGGTATGTTCGCCGGTATGGGCGGCATGGAAGGCGCCGGTGTCATGGTCCTGTTCGTCGGCCAGGCTACCAAGTGGCTGTCCTTGGGCGCTATCGTCGGCATCCCCATGAGCTTTATTTTCGGCGTGATCGATGACAAGCTGGGCACCCCTGTTGCCTCCCTGGTCCTGGGCATCACCGAGTTCCTGCCCGTCATCGGCCTGATGGCCCAGAAGAGCGCTGTTGTGAACACCGGTTCCTGCAATGTTCCCATGCTGGTTCTCTGGGGCTTCGGCGTTGCCTGCATGACCGGCGGCGTGCCCACCATGCATCCCGCTTCCATCTCCTTCGCCTTCGGCCGCCGCGAGTATCAGGCTGCTAACCGTGTCATCATGGCTATCCAGCTGATCCCCTGCGCCTTCGCCGCTCAGATCATGGCCGCCCTGATCAACTCCAGCAACGATATGGCTGGCTGGATCATGTGCCTGGTTCTGATCGTCATCGGTCTGATCTTCACCATCCCGATGTTCAAGATGAAGGACTCCAACGCTGCTGACCGCGGCTGAGTTTCCTACTTAACCTAACCCCTCAAAACAAACCGCCGCTGTGATAACTCACAGCGGCGGTTCTTTATGCCGGAAAAGAAAAACACATCCGCTGATCGGTCAGCGGATGTGTCGTCCTTTTTTATGTCAGCGTTTTTTCTTATGCTGATGGCGCTCGGCGCTTTCCTGCGCCTTCTGCTCCATACGCGCCTTGCGTTTTCTCTCCCGCACCTTTCCGTAAAGGATGCGCAGATAAAGGGCGATCGCAGCCGGGACGATAATAATGCCAAGGAATTTAAAATAGCCCATCGTGGGATAGTACACCGCGATAATTACGCCGGGGATCACCGCAATAAAGAAAAACACCCAGATCAGTGTCAGCAGCAGTTTGGGGTGATCCACAAGATATGTGTTCAATTTTGTCAAATAAAGCACTTCCAATCTGGCACGGTTTTCCACTCCGGCCTGTTTCATTGCTTTATATTATAACATATCCACCGCCCTGCCCGCAACAGGAAAAGCCCGGTATTCCTTGGAATACCGGGCTTTTGATGCAATTATTCGCCGTGATAGGTCTTGAGGGCCTGGGCCAGCTGATCCGGGCAGGAGGTATTCTTGAATCCACAGCGGATCCCCTCCATACGTTGGATGGCGTCCTGCACCCGCATCCCCTTCAGCAGATGGGAAATACCCTGCAGATTGCCATTGCAGCCGCCCTTTACGCGGCAGTCCTGAATGATGCCGCCGTCCACGTCGATCTCCATATAATTGGAGCAGACGCCCTTGGGCTGATACCGGATCGTCTCCATAGCTCAATAATTGGTGGCGCGGCGCTCAAAATAAGCCTGAGGGTGGGCGCAGACAGGACACACCTTGGGCGCTTCCTTGCCCACATGGATGTGACCGCAGTTGCGACAGATCCAGACAGTGTTCTCATCGTCGGTCTTGAAGACGACGTCACCCTCCAGATTGGCCAGCAGCTTCAGATAGCGCTCCTCGTGCTCCTTCTCAATAGCGGCAACAGCCTCAAACAGGTAAGCCAGGCGGGTGAAGCCCTCCTCGCGGGCAGTAGCAGCCATCTCGGGATACATACTGGTCCACTCGCCATTCTCGCCCTCAGCGGCGGCGCGCAGGTTGGCAGCGGTGTCACCGATGCCGCCCAGCTCCTTGAACCACATCTTGGCGTGCTCTTTCTCATTGCCGGCAGTCTCCTCAAAAATAGCGGCGATCTGCTCATAGCCGGCCTTCTTGGCGGCAGAGGCAAAGTAAGTGTACTTATTGCGGGCCTGAGACTCGCCGGCAAAGGCAGTCCACAGGTTGGCTTCCGTCTTAGAACCCTTCAGTTCCATGCTTCAACACTCCTTTTTGTTTTCCTTTATGGTTGGATCAGTGCCCTTGCACTGACGGTACCCTTTTTTAAGCCTTAGCTTTCTGTGCGCAGTCCCGGCAGACGCCGTAAAACAGCCGTGCCTCTCGGTGAAGCTCAAAGCCATATGCGCCGCAGTAAGCGGCCATGTCCTCGCCTGCAGGCATGGGCAGATCAAATACCCGCCCACAGACATCACAGCAGAAATGGGCATGGGGTGAAGTATCCGCATCGTAGCGCTCCACATGGAAGGGCATCCGGGTGATCTCTCCCCAGTCCGCAAGCTGGCTCAGATTGCGGTATACCGTGCCAAGACTCAGCTTTGGGTGATCCGGTTTCAGCTGCTGATAGATCATGTCCGCCGTCGGGTGGGTCTTCTGTCCCTGCAGGCAGCGCAGAATGATCTCCCGCTGATGAGAATAACGTCGCTGTTCCATGTCTCATCCCCTTTCAAATGATAAGCATTCTTATTTATATCTTGATTATAGCAAAAGCGTTTTCGGAATGCAATCCCATTTTAAAATTTTTTCAGCCTGTCCGGCGCATTTTTCCGGGACTAAATTTTTTCCGGCGGCGCATACTGACAACAGCCGCTCCCATTCGAGCGGAAAACGCAGATTTCAGAGGAGGAAAATTATGAAGATGGACAAACGATGGTCGGTCCTCGCCTTCGCGCTGGCCTTCGCCCTCGCCCTGACCGCCTGCGGCCGGGAGAAGAAGCCGGAAGCCACGCAGAAGCCCGGCAGTTATTCCGCCGCAGAAAACGGCGGTGTGGAGGACGGAACATCCGCCGGCCGGAGCGATACGGCCGAAGATGCCAAGGACGAGATGGATAAAGCCGGAGACGCCGTGCGGAATGAGGTCGAAAATGCCGGAGACACCGCCAAAGATGCGGCAGACGACGTGATCGACGGCGGCGAAAACGTGGTAAATGATGCCGCCGATGCCGTCCGGGATGCCGCTGACGGCGTAGGCAATGCCGCCAAGGACATCGTAGACGGCGCGGACAACGCCGCGAACGGCAGAAATGCCGCCGACAAGGGAAAATAAGCTGCGGCAAGCGAAAGAGAGGGCGGTCCACAAACTGCCCTCTCTTTCCATTTTGCTTCAAACCTCTTTTGCATTTGCGTGCAGGCCGAAGCTGACCGCAATGGCCCGATCCACCTCATCCATCAGCGCACCGTCCAGCCGACCCATGTGCTCCCGCAGGCGGCGCTTATCCAGCGTTCGGATCTGCTCCAGCAGAACAATGGAGTCCTTGGTCAGGCCGCAGTCCTGCCCCACCAGCTCGATGTGGGTAGGCAGCTTTGCCTTGTTCATCTGGGAAGTGATCGCCGCGGCGATCACCGTCGGGCTGTGCCGGTTGCCCATGTCATTCTGAATGATCAGGACAGGCCGCACACCTCCCTGCTCACTGCCGACCACCGGACTCAGGTCAGCATAAAAAATATCTCCTCTTCTGACGCTGTTATCCACAACATTCACACTCCGCGGTCAAAGTAGGCTTCGTTACGGCTATGTAACGAGGTCACTTTCATTTTCCCACGGGGCGGCGCTCCTTATACCCGGAGGAAGAACGATACGCCGCCTTTTCTCCCGACTGCTTTGCCTCCCATTCCAGCTTATGCGTCAGAAACCGCGTCTGTTCTCAGTCCAGATAGACTCTCGGCACCCGGGGTGCCACCGCGCAAAGCATCTCATAGGTGATGGTGCCCTCCGTGTCCGCCAGCGTCTGGAGGGGCGCGCCGTCACCGAACACCGTGACCACATCGCCCATCTGCACGCCGGGGACATCCGTCACGTCCAGCATACACATATCCATGCAGATACGGCCGATCTGAGGTGCCATCTTTCCCCGCACCAGCATACTCATGCGGTTGCTCAGACTGCGGTGCAGACCGTCGGCATAGCCCACCGGCACAGCGGCCACAAGGCTGTCCCGCTCCAGCGTATAGGTGCGGCCATAGCTCACGCAGGTGCCTTTGGGCAGGCGGCGCAGAGAGATGACCCGGGTCTTGAGCTCCATGACCGGCTTCAGATCGATCTTATCTCGTGTGGAGGGATCAGGATAGAGGCCATAGAGCGGAATGCCCGGCCGGATCATATCCAGATGCACCTCCGGGTAGTTCAGCGTGGCTGCGCCGGCACAGCAGTGGCGCAGTCGGAATTCCACGCCCCGGGCCTTCAGCTCCCGCAGCACCTGATGAAAACGGCGGATCTGCATTCTGGAGTACTCCGGGCAGGAGTCGGCATCCGCAAAGTGCATGAAAATACCCTCGCAGTCCAGTCCGGGCAGCTTCACCATCTCCTCCAGCGCGTCCACGCCCACGGCCATATCCGCCTCGTCACAGAGAATGCCCAGCCGGGACATACCGGTGTCCACCTTCAGGTGGCACAGCAGTTTCCCGCCCAGCTCCAGTGCCCGGCGGGAGAACTCCTTTGCCAGCGCAGGATCATAGACGTTCTGGGTGATATGGTTGTCGATAAGCTCCTTTGTGTACTCCGGGGGCGTGTTGCCGAGGATCAGGATGGGCGTCTTGATCCCTGCCCTGCGCAGTTCCAGTGCCTCGTCCAGGCAAGCCACTGCCAGATAGTCCGTCCCCAGTTCCGTCAGCTTCTGCGCCACCGGTACTGCGCCGTGACCGTAGGCGTTGGCCTTGACCAGACCGACGAATTTGCTCTCGGGCGCCAGCGCACGCAGTGCATGGTAGTTGTCGGCCAGCCGATCCAGATGGATCTCCGCCCAGGTTCTCTTTTGCAGATCATTCATTTATGTCAACCTTCTATTCTTGCATATCATATGTGTAGGTAAATTCCGAAAAGACAAGCGTGACCACAGTCATGCCCGCGCTGAGCACCTCCGCCCGGCGCAGAGCGCCGTCACTTTTAGCCAGCCAGCACAGGACCCGGTTTTCCTCATCCGGGACCTTCGGGTTCGCCAGCTCAAGGAAGATCACGTCCTCCCCATCCAGCTTCTGTTCACCGTCAGAGATCTGCCGTCCCTCTGCCAGCGCAGTCAGCACCAGCGGCATGGCGTCCGCCGGGGACAGGCCGTCCGGGGACAGTTCTCCCGTCTCCAGCGTCACGCCGTCATAGATGAGGGTGCCGCCCTCGTCCGTCCATCGGAACCGGATCCCGGCGATATTCTCTGGCGCGGTCACTTCCGTTTCCCCCTGTGTCAAATCACCGGACAGTGCCATTTTGTATTCATAGACCTTGGTCCCGTAGTCCGCCGTCACAGTGCACCGGCCGGAAAACCCGGTCAATGCGGCATAATAACTGCGGTATTTCGCATCCCAGCCGGACGCACCTTGACCTCCTGCACAGGCCGTCAGGCCCAGCAGGAGGGTCATCATCAGTGCACCCAGTCTCAGGCGCACACCGCTTCACTCCAATTCCTTAAAAACGTCACCCAGCGCGGCGATCATATCCGACGGAGTCATGGCCCGCTCACCGAGTCTCTCCGCACACAAGTCGCCTGCACGGCCATGAATCCAGACCGCGCACACCGCCGCCTTGACCGGGTGCATCCCCTGCGCCAGCAGAGACACCAGAATGCCGCTGAGCACATCGCCGCTGCCACCCTTGGCCATGCCGGAGTTTCCCGTGGTATTGACGAAGATCTCACCGTCAGGCAGGCAGATGATCGTGCGGTGCCCCTTGAGCACCAGCAGACAGCCAAAGGTCATGGCAAACTTCCGGGCCGCTGTCACCCGGTCCCCGTCGGACAGGTCACCGCCCATCCGGGCAAACTCTCCATCGTGAGGTGTCACGATCGTCGGGGACTCACGGCGCTGGTACAGAATATCCATATGCCCGGAAATGGCATTTATGCCGTCGGCATCCAGCACCAGTGGATACTGCACCGTCTCCATCACGCGCCGGACCACTTCCTCGACGCCCTCGCTCCGACCAAGGCCGGGGCCGATGAGTGCCGCGTCACAGCCCGCCATCCTGGTGAGCGCCGGCTCAAGCGCCTGCGCCGAAAGCGTCCCGTCCTCTCCGGCAGGCAGAGGAGAGGGCATGGCCTCGTCCGACTTGACGGCGGCAATCGTATAGACAGACTCCGGCACGCCGAGGAACACCAGCCCCGTACCGCTGCGCACCGCCGCCCGGGAGGACAGGATCGGCGCGCCGGTATAACCGGTGCTGCCGCAGAGCAGATAGCATCTCCCAAAGGTGCCCTTATGGCCATCCGCCGGACGCTCCGGCAGCCAGGAGTGGACAAGCTCCGCCGTGATGCTCTGGGCGGAATAGGCCATACCATCCACCACTTCCTCCGGGATGCCAATGGAGTGGACAATAAGCTCTCCGGTGCACAGCGCACCGTCTCCCACCAGATGGCCCATTTTCGGCAGCGTGAAGGTGAC
>CALEQS010000105.1 GCA_937907975.1 uncultured Clostridia bacterium
TGTCGGCAACAGAATCGGTGTATTCCTCCAGTTCCCGCTCCGTGATCTGCTGACACGGACCAAAGTCCCCCGCCATGAGCCGCATCCGGTAAGACGGTTCAGCATGAGCCTTTCGCATTGCTCCCTCGGGCGTGCAGGCAGGCAGATCAACGATATATTTACCCTGCGGGGCAAAGAAGCTGGGCTGAATGGAGACCTTGCTATTGTAGTAGTGGACGGCATCGGCCAACTGAGAGAGATAGTTGAGCACGCTGTCATCGCTGAGATCATACATCGGAAAATGGCGGCCGTCTATGTTGCCAACATGACGCTGTTCCGGGTTACACCAGTCGGAAAACACTACGATGGCCGCGCCGTTCTTGGCGATATGGGAAACGTGCTGGATGACCTGCTCATTGGGGAAACTCTCCGGCCCCTGCAGATAATGGGGCAGAGCGACACTGCCCACAAGGCGGTTTTTCAGCACGGTATCGCCTATTTTCAACGGGGATAGCAGATGCGGATAAGGGGAACGCATGGCAATTACTCCTTTCTATTGGGCAAAGGGCGGCAATGCACGCTATGCATTGCCACCCAGAGCAAGCAGGGAATGGATCAGCCGATGATCATGGCGATGACCATACCGACCAGAGTAGCGGCGGAAGTGGCACCGATCTGGACAACGACGATCTGACGATAGACGTCCTTATGGCTCAAGCCCAGGAAGCCCATGGTCACGTTCAGGTTGCCGGAGTGCGGCATGGAGTCGAACGTGGTGGCGGAGGCCAGAGTCAGGCGGTGAACCAGGCCGGGATTCGCGCCCGCGGCGATGGCGGTCTGGCCGAAGGTGCTGACGGACATGGAGATGCCGCCCATGGGGTCAGCGCCGATGGCGGAGGCGATAGCCGTGCCGACGACGACCAGCAGATAGGGGCTGATGTTCATGGTGGAAACGAAGTTCATGACCATCGTATAGAACGCGGTGGAGGAGATCAGGCTGGAGAAGCCGACGATGACGCAGGTGGCCAGCAGCGGCCAGGAGGTCTGGATGCAGCCATTGGACACTGCCTGGGGGATCTTCTTGACCAGACCGCGCTTGGCGTTCAGAATGACGCACAGCACGCTGGAGATGATCTGCGCGACCACGCAGGAGGTGGTGGAGTCAATGTTCAGGCCGATCTGGAACACGAAGGCCAGGATGACCACCAGAGCCATGGGGATCATAGCGACGATAAAGGACGGCAGCTCCTCTTCCTTGACCTCAGAGCCCTCGCCGCGGAGGCTGTTCTCCATGGCGGTGGGGGTGTAGCCGATACCCTTCTTGCGGTAGCCGCGGATCAGGCTCTTATTGACATACAGCAGAACGAGGATGCACTGCACCGCGCACATGATGACACCGATCAGCGCGCCGGCATAGATGTTCGTGCCGAAAGCCTGGGCGGCGATCAGGTTGGGCATGGTGGGCGAGCCGGGGAAGATGAAGGAGAACGCGGAGTTGATGCCCACCATGGTGACGCAGGCCACCTGCAGGGGCAGGTCGCAGGCGCGCATCAGGGAGAAGGCCAGAATGGCGGCCAGGAAAGGCCAGGAGTTGATGCCGCAGAAGCCCATCAGCGCCACGAAGATAGCCAGGGAGTACACAGCAAAGCCGGTGCCGAACTTGCCGATGATCGTGCGGCCGATGACCACGTCAGAGCCGCTGGCGATCATCACGGCACCGAAAATGCCGCCGCTCATAAACGGAACGATCAGGTTGGCGGCATATCCGCCTGCACCTTGGGAGAAGATCTGGAAGAAGCCATTGATCCAGCCACCGTCTACGCCGAAGGACAGGATCGCACCGGCCGCCAGCGCGGCGGCCAGCAGGTTGACGCCTTTCATGACCAGGAACACGAGGACTGCAAAGGCAATGACGATCAGGATCGCGGAACCAGTTGCGGTTGTCATGATAAATACCTCTCTTTCTCTGGTTTGTGATGTTCTGTTTGATCCACTGTCTGTGCACGAAACTATAATTTACGCGGTCTCCTCCTTTCCGGCGGCTTACTTTCTGCTACGCGAGCGTATGCGGCCAGCACGCAGCTCATGCCAGTTCCGCCTGCGATTATTTCCTGTACACAGCTTCAGTCAAAATGGAATGTGGGATCATCCTTCATCCCACGGGAAGTGGACATTGGAAACGGGTCGGATCGAACCGGTGCTATCCGCTGGCACAGTCAACTGCACGGAATCACCCGGCTTAGCGATGGCAGTGTGGGGAAAATCGGCGGCACTGATCTCGTAGTAGACTGTGTCCTCAGTCAGCTGGAGATAGTAAATGCTCGTGCCGTCCACAACGCAGCTGCTGATCGATCCGATCGTGCCGCTGACCTGCTTCAGTTCCGGCGCATCGACGGTTTCGGGGGAAGAGGAGGTTTCGATGCCGTTCTGTGCCAGCTGGGCGTTGTAATTCTGTTCGCACTCCTTCAGGCTGGCGCCGGTGGCGACCAACTGATACTGGGACACGTTGACCATGGCGTACTGCTTGACCAGGTCGGCGTTGTCCTTGAGGGCGATGAAATAGGTAGGCTGCTCCGAAATGTTCAGCAGCAGCGGGAAGGTGGCGGAATAGGACTGATCCTGTACTGCGCCGGCAGCCGAGGTCATGGCGGACTGCTCCGTTGCACCGGTGACGGAATAATAGCGCGTCTCCTTGGTGCGCTGGTTGCACAGAATGAAGCCAATGGTGGAGTTATCGTTGTTGGCGGAGGTAATGCCGGTGTAGAGGTACACGTCGTCATTCAGCGCCAGATAGTTCGAGCCTTCGGTGGTCTTGGTCACGCCGGACTGCCCCAGCAGGGAGTTGATGAAGCCGCTGCCATACTTGCCATAGTAGCCATACTGCTTCAGGATCAGCTCCGTGCTGTACACCTGATCTACCCACTGGGGGATATCAGTCAGGGCATAATAGATGCTCTCCCCTGTCAAGGCGTTCATAATGACTGCGCCCTCTACGTCCGTACCGCCCAGGAAGCCGATGGTCTTATCCAGCCGAGGGCAGATCCAGTAGGGCACGCTGTCCTCGTCGATTTCCAGATGGGGCGTATCGAACAGATAGGTGGGATACTGAAAGCGCAGATGCCGCACCAGATCCCGGCCAAAGCGCTCGGAAGGCGAATAGCGGATGCCCTCATCCAGTCGGACGATGGTGGCCTGTTGGCTGACCATGTCCACCATGATATAGCCGGGCAGACCACTGCCCCGGTTGACAAACCACTTGACGATGTCGCCATATTTCAGAGACGCCACCCGTATGGGTCGCCCCTGATAGTTGATCTGGGTATAAAGGCTCTCCGCCTCATACTGGCTGACAATGTCGGACAATTCACCCAGCGCCCGGTCGCCCAGCGTGGAGGCCGAGGAGGCGTCCAGTGTGGGGATCTGATCCAGAGAGATGGTGTAAACATCACTGGTGAAGTCACCGTTCTCCACGTCCAGCAGATCGTGATAGGCACGGGCGGCCACAAATTCATTGGAGACAGCGCCGCCCACCAGCCCTGCAGCCAGCAGGACCAGAAACGCGATAACTGCGATCCGGCAGTTCTTCCACCAGAAGCCGCCCAACTCCTTGGCCTTGATGCTGGAGGTGTAAATGCCCGAATAAATAAGCCGCAGGATGAAGTAG
>CALEQS010000106.1 GCA_937907975.1 uncultured Clostridia bacterium
ACTTGTGGATCAGTGCTTCTTCCTCTGCGAGAACCTCCATTAGAAAGTTCTGAAATAACTGGGCTGACTGGGGGAAAGACTGACTTTTCAGTACACCAATGCCGATAATAACCGGGGGCATACTGTCCTCAATGCCCAAAAGCCGGACATTCGTGGACGGATGGGCGTCGATCATATGACAGCCCATGGCGATGGGGATCACCGCAACGCCCCGGTTGGCCTCCAGCAGGCCATAGACCAGATCGGTGCTCTGGATCTCATAGCCCACATGGGGCAGGAATCCGTGTTTCTGGCAGACCTGACGCAGATTGTCCAGATGGAAGCGGGAGGTGTCGCAGATAAAGGTATCGTCTTTCAACTGGGCGAAAGAGACTGAGTTCCGGTTGGCCAGCGGGTGATCGGCGTGAAGGGCAACGACATAGCGTTTGCCGCCCAGCAGCCGGAAGTCGATCCGCTCATCCACCAATTTTTCATTGGACAGGGCCAGATTGATGCTGCGGTCCAGCAGGTGCTCGATGAGCTGAGGTGTGGTGCAGTCCATTTGTCGGATGCCGATCTCCGGGTGGGCACTGGAGAAGGCGGGCAGATTGTCGGCCAGATAACTGCGGATATTGCAGCCCAGTGACAGCATAAACTGGGATGCGGCGTACATACGCTGAATGTTCTGCACCCCGGCGCTCAGCTCGGAGAAGGCAATGTCCACGCTGGAGAGGAACATACGGCCGTAATCGTTCAGCTCGATCTTGCCCTTGCGGTGGTCAAAAAGCGGCACGCCGAGCTCCTCCTCCAGCCGGGTGATGCTCTTGCTCAGGTTTGGCTGTGAGACGTATAACTCCGCCGCTGCTCGTGTGATATTGCCCGTGCGGGCGGCCGCTTGAAAATATTTCAGCTGGGTCAGATCCATGTCAAACCCCTTTCTTTATTCAGTGGTGAGTTTGTTAAAATATTGACAGTATAACCGGCAGGGAATAGCGGTAGGTAGGAAAATGAATTTTGCAAATGGAACAGGGGAATGTTATGTTGTTTACACAGAAAAGCGCTGCGCAGTGCTGTGAAAAACACAAACAGGAAGAAGAAAGAGAGGGCTTCTTTATGCAAACAGCAAACAGTACGAAAAGCAACTTCGGCGCAAAAGGCTGGCTGATGATCTTTGTCGCCGGCTTGATGTTCTACTTCTACGCCGGTATGTGCACCGACGGTCTGAATACCATCGTCACCAATTTTGCCAATGCCCACGGGGTGGATGAGGCGGCCATTCTGAGCCTGACCACCCCGGCCAGCTGGCTGGGCCTGATCGGTGCGGCGCTGGCCAGCTGGCTGGTCAGCAAGCGGGGCAACCGGCCCATTATGCTGATCGCCGCGATTCTGGGCGGCATTACTTACATGATGTACGGCGTGGTCAGCACGCTGGCAGGCTTCACCATCATCACCGCGCTGGCGAACTTCTTCGGCATGGGCTACTGCCACACCTGCGCCAATGCGCTGATGGCCAACTGGTTCCCCACAAAGAAAGGTCTGGCGCTGGGCTGGGCCACTATGGGCCAGAACCTCTGTTCTGCCACCTTTGTGCTCCTGCTGACTGCCTTTGTGGGCATTGCTGGCACCAATGGTTCCTTCTATCTCATGGGCGCACTGCTCATCATCGCCGGTATCTTCTCTTTTATTGTTATGCGCGACACCCCTGAGGAACTGGGCTGCGCGCCGGACAACGGCACCGTATCCAAGGAGGAGCTGGAGGCCGCCCGCCGCGAGATGGAGAATTATCATTCGCCCTGGAACGCGAAGAGCCTGCTGTGCAATAAGCAGGTCTGGCTCATCGGTCTTGGCTTTGGCATCTTCATTGTTTGCACGGTCTCCTGCATCAGCCGCCTGATCCCCCGCCTCATTATGGCCGACTGGGCACCGCCCAAGGCCATTGCCTCCATGACTGTCGCTGCGATCCTCGGCCTGATCGGCAGCTACCTGACTGGCTGGCTGGATCAGAAGATCGGTACCAAGAAGGCGTCCGTTGTCTACGGCGTCTGGTATCTGGTGACCCTGATCGCCTGCGCCATTCCCAGCGACAATGTCTATCTTCAGTATTTCACCGTTTTCATGATCGGCATGGCCATCGGCGGAATTGGCAACCTGTTCCCCTCCATGGTGGGCACCCTGTTTGGCCGTTATGACTTTGTCCGCGCTATGGGTGTGCTGAACCCGATCACCAACATCGTCCGCTCCTTTGCCTTCGTCATTATGGGCTTGGGACTGAGCCTGACCGGCACCTATCATCTGGCCTATGGCATGGTGGCTGTGCTCTGCATCATCGGCATTATTCTGGTGGCCTGCATCGACGATAAGCAGATTGGCCGCTGATACAAACGATCTCTCCTCTTTATCTCATTTTCCCTCAGAGGCGGCCCGGGGTGTTCCCGGGCCGTTCTTATTTTCAACTGAAGAAGAGGCGCTTAAAATACGCCGGTCATTCGATCGGCGTATTTTATTGGATATTGGATGGAAAGGAGGGTCAGATCCGCATGGCGGCATCATAGGCCTCGTGGTTGGCGCGGTAGTAGTTGCCGCCCCGGGCGGTGCAGTCGCCCACCATCACGACCTGATGGCTGCCGTACTTGGCCAGCAGGGCCAGGCCCAGCGCATTGTCCGGCTTGACGCCCAGCGCGTTGACAACACTGTCGGCCGCGTAGAAGTGTGCCTCACCGCTGCCGGCATCCACGGTGTGTACGCCGCCGTCGATGGACTGGATCTTCTGGGAGCCGATGAGCTGCACGCCCTTTTCCTCCAGTTGGGCCAGCAGGTCGGCCTTGTTGAAGATGGGCATCTCCATGACAAAGTTCTCACGGGGCAGCATATCGACGACGGTGACGGTCCTGCCCTCCTGGGCCAGTGCCAGTGCGCACTCCAGACCGGTGATGCCGCCGCCGCAGACCACCACGTTCTTTCCGGGTTCCACGGCGTGGCTGTCCACGTCCCGAACGGCCAGCGCGCTGTCCATGCCGGGGATGGGGGGATTTACATAGACGGAGCCGGTGGCCACAATGATGGCATCGGGATCCTCCTGCTCGATGAGATCCTCGGTGACGGCGGTGTTCAGCACGATCTTGGCGCCGCACTTCATGGTCTCCTTGATGTCCCAGTCCAGATATTCCCGCATGAGCTGCTTGAAGGGCACCATGCTGGCGTCAATGAGCAGACCGCCCAGCTTGTCCGTCTTTTCATAGAGGGGGACGGTGGGGCCGCGCTTGACCAGTGTCTGGGG
>CALEQS010000107.1 GCA_937907975.1 uncultured Clostridia bacterium
ACTCAAAATCGGTATCACTGACACGGGCGCCTTCCACAACAGACCCTGTAAACTTTCCTTCAATGGGGACACTCTTAGTGGTCATTTTGACCACATCCACATCGATCGTTGCAGCACTGCGCTCCACAACGGTCAGGTTGTTGGACACCGCGCTGGGCAGGCTGGTATCGTAATAGAGCGTATAATGCCCCTCTCCGGTGATCTGAGAGGCGGCCTGGACCGTAACTTTGATGTTGCTTCGGTTCACCTGAGAGATAGCGGAGCGCGGCCCCTCCAGCTTCAAGCTGACCGTGATGTCTGAGCCATCCACGATCATAAGCCCCTCCTGCTCCAGGGCATCCTCGCCTACAAATGTGACAGGAATATTGCTGACTGTTGTCGTGCTCTCTGGCGCCTCTACGATGTCCACATAAAGCCAAAGCGCAATGGAACAGGCGATCGCCAGCACCATATAGGCCGCTTTGCTGTTGCTGATCTTACTCCACATGGTCGTTGCCCTCTTTCTTTCGGCGCAGGAGGTCGGTCAGCGTGCGCTTCTTTTCGTCCTCGTTTTCCGGCGGGATCAGTTCATTGCGCAGCAGACGCTCCAGCGTCTCCAGCGACAGATGGCGTTTGAGCATACCGCCGACAGCCACAGAAATGGCGCCGGTCTCCTCAGAGACGATGGCCACCACCGCGTCGGAGTGCTCACTGACACCGATACCCGCCCGGTGGCGGGTGCCAAGATCGCGGCTGATGTTCAGATTGCCCGTAAGCGGAAGCACACATCCGGCGCTCAGCACTCGGCCGTCCCGGATAATGACCGCGCCATCATGCAGGGGCGTATTGGGCCAGAAGATATTCTTCAGCAGCTCGCTGGACACAACTGCGTCCACATCCGTGCCGGACTTCACACAGTCATCCAGGATCGTGGTGCGTTCAAATACCACCAGCGCGCCGATGTGATCCCGAGACATGGAGCCAAAAGCCTCCACAGTCTGGAGGATCGCACGCTCCACCTGAGTGGTTTTTACCTTCGGAGCGATCAGTTTGCCAAACCCTTTTGAACCGACCTGTTCAAGGAAGCGCCGGATCTCAGGCTGAAACACCACGATAAGGGCCAGGAAGCCGATCTCTACCACACCGCGGAGCACATAGTAGAGCACATGGAAGCGGCAGTAATAGGCGGCGGCCAATGCCAAGACCACGAGCACAACACCCTTCAGGACCTGCCCTGCCTGGGACTTGCGCGTCAGCAGCAGCAGGCGGTAAATGATATAGGCAATGATCGCCATATCAATAATATCTGTAATTCTGATCATCTGAATATAGTTCAGACAGACATCCGCATAGTGCGCAATCACGCTCATTGCGCTCCCCCCATTCGTATCAAAAGGTATGCTCTGCCCGGAAGAGATAACACAACCCCATATTTTCGTCATTATAAAAATATTATATCTCATCACCACAGCCATGGCAAGCAAAGTTGCGTACTTTTATGTTAATATACCCTTAAAATCCCATGAACAATTTGTTTCAATACGGTCCGAAAATATTCCACTTCATCTTCCCGATTAAAGGCAGAAAAACTGACGCGTACCGTCCCGCTGTCCAGTGTTCCGGCATGGCTGTGAGCCAGCGGTGCACAGTGCAGGCCCGCCCGCACCGCGATCCCCTGCTGTCCCAGCGTCCGGGCCAGATCCTGACAGTCCCATCCATCGCACACAAAAGAGAGCACCCCCGCCTGATTCTCGCCCTCCGCGGCAAAAAAATGCACATCATTTATATCGGCAAGCGCCTGCTCTGTCCGTGCCAGCAACCGGCGCTCGTGGGTCAGGATACGACTCTGACCGGTCCTGCGCACAAAACGGACCCCCTCCAGCAGCCCGGCAATGCCTGCCACATTATGAGTCCCCGCTTCGCCCCGATCCGGCAGATAGAGCGGCATCTCCTGCCGAACAGATTCGCTTCCTGTCCCACCGGTCAGAAGCGGAGAAAGTGAACCTGCCTCACCTCCGCACAGCAAAACGCCGGTCCCCTGAGGTCCATACAGACCTTTGTGGCCGGGAAAAGCGATAAACTGTGCCCCCAGCTCCTTCAATGAAACAGGCAGGCACCCCGCCGCCTGCGAGGCATCCAGGATCAACGGCACTTCTGCCGCCCGGCAAAGCCCTGCAATGGCGGCATAGGGCAGGATATAGCCAAACACATTGGATACACAGGTACACACCACCGCATCAGGCCGCTGTTCCAGCGCCGCAGAAAAAGCGGCCAGCGTCCCGTTATCATCAAACAGGGGTGCTTCTGCCGTCAGTATGGTGACGTTTGGAATAGAATGCAGCGTCCGCGTCACCGCGTTGTGCTCCCACGAAGAAATCAAAACACAGCTTCCAGCATGAACAAGGGAGCGGATCGCAAGGTTGAGTGCGAGGGTGGCATTCGACGCAAAAACAACACGCTCTGCACCACCGGTGTCAAACAGTTCTGACAGTTCGTTCCGGCAGGCAAAAACAATTTCTTCCGCTCTGCGCGATGCGGCATAATCTCCCCTGCCCGGGCTGGCACACATCCGCACAGCCCGGGCGGAAGCCGCCGCCACCGACGGCGGCTTTTGCAGCGTAGTAGCCGCGGAATCAAAGTAGATCACAAACTCACCTCTCGGTAACTTCCATCTCCCGAGGTCAGGTAGATCCGCTCCGGGCTGAGGCCGACTTTATTTAAAACCACCAGCGCGCCGCTCAGGCTGCGCTGGGACACCTTGACTGAGTGACTGCAACCGCCGCCGGATATTGCTTTGGGCGAACGCAGAATGTGGGCGGATATTCCCGCCCGATCCAACGCAGAAGCAGTTCGTTGGGCATAAGTGAGTGACCGACAGACGATCAGATAATACAGCATAAGAACTCCTCCTGCCCCATCTTATGACAGATCCCGCCGGAAGTGCGCAAAACGGCCGCGCTGGGCGCGGCCGTTTAAAATGCTGGTTATGAAATTTTCTCCAGCAGAGCGACTGCCATAGAGGAAATACCCTCCCCGGAGCCGGTAAAGCCCAGTCCCTCCTCGGTGGTGGCCTTCAGATTAACACGTTCCTCCTCGATCCCGAGCAATCTGGCAATATTTTTCCGCATCTCTGGAATATGAGGTGACAGCTTCGGGCGTTGGGCGATGATCGTACCGTCAATATTGACCACCGCAAATCCCCGCTCGTCCAGCATACGCTTTACACGCTCCAACAGCACAAGGCTGGAAATGCCATCCGTCTCAGGGTCGTCGTCCGGAAAGGCATGGCCGATGTCCCACAGGCCGGCTGCGCCCAGCAGAGCGTCCATGACAGCATGGACGATCACATCGGCGTCCGAATGGCCCAGCAGACCCTTTTCATACGGAATATCTACGCCGCCCAGAATCAGTTTACGACCCGGTACCAGCTTATGGACGTCATATCCCTGTCCGATTCTCATTGCGCATCCTGCCATGAAACAATTGCCTCCCCGATCAGCAGATCAAACTGTGTTGTAATTTTGATATTTGTCCGCTCCCCCGCGGTCAGTGTGACCACCTTGCCGATCTGCTCCACCGCAGAGCAGTCATCCGTCAGCGGGATTTTCTTCTCGATACAGTGGTAAAGCGCCCCGCGGATCAAATCCATATCGAAGATCTGAGGGGTCTGCACCGCGAACAGCGTTGACCGATCAGGCGTACCTGTAACAAGGCCATTCTGAGCTGTTTTGATAGTGTCTGTCACAGGGATCGCAGGGGCGGCCGCGCCGGACCTTTCCGCCGCACTGATCGTTTCTTCCAGCACCTTGGCAGGCACAAAGGGGCGCGCTCCATCGTGGACCGCCACATAATCCGTCTCCCCCAGTTCATTCAGACCATTCTGAACCGAATGGCTGCGGTCAGCACCGCCAACTATGACCTTAGTCACCTTATCAAAGCCAAACCGGCGGCAGACTTCTCCGATCGGGACAAGCAGATCCTCCCGGGTGACTACTACGATCTCACCGATCCGGGTGCAGTTCTGAAATGCGGACAGTGTCCGGGCAATGACCGGCATTCCGCCAATCTCCGCCATGATCTTGTCAACGCCCTTCATCCGGCTGGCACTGCCCGCCGCTACAATGACCGCTGCGCAGCGCGGTTCCTGTTGGAGTGACCGCTTTTTAAAAAACAAGCCCATATTCTCACCGCTCTCCACTTTTTTGTTTTAATCTATACTGGAATCATACCACAAATACCGGCAAAGGACAATCATACGCACAAAAAGAGCCGGATCATACGATCCGGCTCTTTGCGCTTTGAAATGTTTTACGGGATCAAATTAGTTCTCGTTGTTGTCCTCTTCCTGCAGAACAGCACGGCGGGACAGGGAGATCTTCTTGGTCTCGGTGTTGATGTCAGTGATCTTCACCTTGACAATATCACCCTCAGCCAGCTCATCCTCAGGCTTCTCAACGCGGTGATCCGCGATCTGAGAAATGTGGATCAGACCGTCCACACCGGGAACGACCTCGGCGAAAGCACCGAAGCTCATCAGCTTGACGATCTTAACGTCAGCCTCATCGCCCACCTCGTACTTGGACAGGAAGGTCTCCCAAGGATTCTCGTTGGGGTTCTTCATGCCCAGAGAGATCTTCTTCTTCTCGGCGTCAGCCTTGATGACATAGACATCAACGGTATCGCCCACAGAAACGACCTCGGAGGGATGCTTGATACGGCTCCAGGACAGCTCGGAAATGTGGACCATGCCATCCACGCCGCCGATGTCAACAAAAGCGCCATAAGAAGTCAGGCTCTTCACAGTGCCGGTGTAATGCTTACCAACCTCGATGCTGTCCCAGATCTTAGCAGCGGCAGCGGCCTTCTCCTCAGCGGCAACGGCGCGGATGGAGCCCACCACGCGGCGGCGGGAGCGGTTGACCTCGGTAATGCGCAGACGGACAGTGGTCTTCACCAGCTGGCTCATAGGCTCATTGCGGCGCAGACCGGTCTGAGAAGCGGGAACAAAGACACGGATGCCCTTGACGTTCACAACGACGCCGCCCTTGTTCTCCTCGACGACCAGGCCCTCAACGGTGGTCTTCTCATCCTTGGCAGCCTCGATCTCTTCCCAGTTCTTGTTGGCGTCCAGACGCTTCTTGGACAGGGTGACAACACCCTCGCCGTCGTTGACGCGCATGACCATGGCCTCGATGGTGTCACCCACCTTGACGCAGTCCTCGACCTTGACAGTGGGGTCGTCAGAATACTCGGACACAGGAATGTAGCCGGCATGCTTGGTGCCCAGATCCACCTGGATCTCGGTAGGTGTGATGTTCACAACAACGCCGGTGGCCTTCTCTCCTGTATTTAAAGTTTTGATCGACTTCTCCAGCATCTCAGCGAAGGATTCTTCGATCTCCAGATTTTCTTCACTCATTTTGTCATTGACCTCCTTTATAATCCACCCAGGTGTGGACGCACCCGCGGTGATACCAACACAAGCTACGCCATTCAGCGCCGACAGATCCAGCTCAGACGCCTGCTCGACCCACAGAACGATCGGACAGTGCGCCCGGCACAACTCCACCAAGTGCTTGGTATTGGAGCTTGCGTGGTCGCCAATGACCACCATTGCGCCGCATTTTTCGGCTATTTTGACCGCTTCTGATTGTCTACGGAACGTAGCATTACATATTGTATCAAATATTTCAAGGCTTGTACACACTTTTTTTGCGAAATTCACAGAATTTTCCCAAATTTCTCTTGTTGAGGTGGTCTGGGAGACGAAAGTAAGTGGTTTTTCCCGTCTGGAGGGGTCTTCTTCCAGCCATTTTTGTAGAGATTCCACACCGTCCAGCACAACCGGATGATCACACCACCCCGCAATGGCCCGCACCTCCGGATGATGGGGGGCACCGATAATGACCGGAATGCGTCCCTTCCGCTCTGCTTCGGCGACCAGCTTATGAATATGCGCCACATTGGGGCAGGTCGCATCCAGCACAGGGTTCCCCTGCTTCTCCAGTGTCTGATAGACAGCGCGGCTCTCTCCGTGGGAGCGGATCAGCACACTGGCTCCGTCCGGTGCCTCCTCCGGCCGGTCGATCTGGCAGATCCCGCGCCGGGCAAGATAGTCCACCACATGACCGTTGTGAATGATTGAGCCAAGCATCACGCAGGATGAGCCCTGCTCCGCTTCCCGCTGAGCCAACTCCACTGCGCGGCGGACGCCATAGCAGAAGCCAGCGCTTTTAGCCAGGATCACTTCCCGCATTCCGTGTCTCCTCTCAGCGCATAAATACGCTCCATCAGATCATCCGCCACCCGCTGGTAATCCTCCTGCGTAGCGTGCTTCTCCGGTAGATCCGGATAATATGCCTCGCCGATGATGACAGAAGTGGGACGGAACCAGTGCTTATTGCGCGGAATATATACCGGCACCAGTGGTGTGCCGGTGCGGTGGGCAAACATGACCACGCCGGTCTTGGCCTCCGGCCGGTCCTCGTCCCGGGTGACACGGGTGCCCTCCGGAAACAGCATCAGCTTACATCCCTCTTTCAGCACTTTGATAGCCCGCTTGATGGCAGAAATATCACTGTGGCCCCGGTTCACGCCAAACATACCGAATTTGATAAGCAGCCAGCCCAGGACCGGGATATGGAACAGTTCTTCTTTGGCCATGATCCGCAGCGGGTTGCGATAGCCAAAGGCCATGATCGCCATCATCGGATCTGCATAGGCAGAATGGTTGGCCGCAATGACCGCCGCCCCCTCCGGGATGTGTTCCCGTCCAACGGTGCGCACGGGATGAAAAATGCTGAAGAAAAAGGCAACAGGCCAGAACAGAATATGATAGAGCCGATCCGTCCCCTTCTTGCTCAGTGGTTTGTACTTCACTTTCTGGTCATTTTTCACTGGGAATACCCTCCCGGATCATGCTGACCAGCACATCAAGGCTCTGTTCCAGGTCCAGCAGAGTGGTGTCTACCAAACGGGCATCCTCCGCCTGCCGCAGAGGAGCGACCTCACGATGCATATCGTTGTAATCACGCTGTTCCACATCCTGCAGGATCTCTTCAAAGGAGACATCCATTCCCTTCTCCCGCAGTTCGGCGCAGCGGCGCTGAGCTCTCGCCTCCGCCTTGGCGGTCAGGTAAATCTTCACAGTGGCATCCGGCAGAACGACAGTGCCAATATCCCGGCCGTCCATGATGACATTGCGGGTGCGGGCCAGCTCTCGCTGCTTCTCCAGCAGGTAAGCGCGCACTTCGGGCAACGCGGACACCTTGGAAGTCAGCATGGAGATCTCGGGCGTACGGATCTGACTGGAGACATCTTCGCCATTGAGCAGCATACGCTGAGTGCCGTCCTCTCCGTAATCCAGATCGATCTTCAGCTCCGGCAGGAGCGCAGCAACCTGGCCGGCCTCAGCGGGGTCCACCCCATTGCGCTGGCAGGCCAGGGCGACCGTGCGATAGATCGCGCCGGTGTCAACATAAAGGAAGCCCAGCACACGGGCCGCCTGACGCGCCAGTGTGCTTTTCCCGGCTCCAGAAGGACCGTCGATGGCCACACTGATCTGATTCATATTGTTTCCTCCTTCGAATGCGCAGCATGAGCTCCGGCCATATGGCCGGTTGCCCATGCGACCTGTAAATTAAAGCCGCCGGTATAGGCATCCACGTCGATCAACTCCCCGGCAAAATAGAGGCCGGAACATTTTTTCGACTCCATCGTAGACGGATTGATCTCCGAAACCTTGATGCCGCCGCTGGTCACGATAGCCTCTGACACCGGGCGCGTGCCGGCAATCGGAATATCGAAGCGTTTGATCGTCTCTAACAACGTACGGCGCTCCCCTTTTGTCAGGTCGTGCACCCGTTTTCCCGGCGCAATTCCTGTGCGTTCCACGATCACTGGGATCATCAGTCTGGGCAGCAACGCACCCAGCGAATTGGCAAACTCGCGATTCTGATTTTCGGCAAAATCCCGCAGGATCCGCTCGTCCAGTTTCTTCTCGTCCAGGGCAGGCTTGAGATCAATGGAAACAGTGTAGTGTTCCTTCTCAAAGTTGCGCATATGGGCACTGGCACTCAGGATCACCGGGCCGGACAGGCCGAAATGGGTAAACAGCAGTTCACCGAACTCCTGAAAGATGACCTTCTTTTTTTGATTGCGCACCTTGATTTCAATATTTTTCAGTGCAAGTCCCTGCATATGGGCACATTCAGAGCCATCCTCCACCAGAGGGATCAGAGATGCCTTGGGTTCAATGACCGTATGTCCTGCCGACTCCGCCAGCCGATAGCCGTCTCCCGATGAGCCAGTCAGCGGATAGGAACAGCCGCCGGTTGCCAGCACGACACTGTCCGCCTCCAACTGCGTTCCATTCTCCAGTACAATGCCTTTGACTGCGCCGTCCGACAGCATCAGATTGCACACGCGGCCATGGACAAAATGCACCCGCTCCCGCTTAAGCGCAAAGAACAGTGTATCGATCACATCCGCAGCCTTGTCCGAACATGGGAACACGCGGTTCCCCCGCTCTGTTTTCAGTTTTAAGCCTTGAGACGTGAAAAATTCCATCGTCTTTTCCGGCGGGAACTGCTCCATGGCACTGTAAAGGAATTTTGCATTGCGCGGAACATTCTGTAAAACGCTCTCCGCAGTACAGTTGTTGGTCAGATTACACCGGCCTTTGCCTGTAATATATAGCTTGCGACCCATCTTTTCATTGCGTTCGATCAGCGTGACCGCCGCACCCGTGCAAACGGCGGAGTGCGCGGCCATCATTCCAGCTGCGCCTCCGCCCACGATGATCACAGAAGGACGTTCTTTCAAATCAAAACAAACCCCCAAAGTGATGATTTTTAATGTAGATCAGTTTTGCCGCCATCTGCGGCGTCCTCACCGGCAGAAGGTTCATAGACCTCATACTCAGCCCAGATGTTTTCCAGCTTGCCGAAAGTGGCCTCCAGCTGATCGTTCTTGACCCGGCTCACTGCCACAATGAGTGCATTGACCAGACTCAGCGGCGCCACAAGGGAGTCCACGAAGGATGCCATGTCGCTCTTGGCAAACAGGGAGACATCTGCGATATTCGCCAACGGAGAAACATCGCTGTCCGTAATAGCGATCACTGTCGCGCCCTGTTTCTTGGCGTACTGCATGGCCTTGACCGTACGCTTGGAATAGCGCGGGAAGCTCAAGCCGATGAGCACATCGTCCGGACCGATGCGCATGACCTGCTCAAACACCTCACTGATCGACGTAGTATCCACATGGACCACATTGTCGAAAATGAATGTAAAATAAAAGCTCATAAAGTTGG
>CALEQS010000108.1 GCA_937907975.1 uncultured Clostridia bacterium
GCCGTGCCAGCGTCCCCCCCAGGGGGACGCCTTTCGGAGGAAACCTACAAACCCCAATTTACCAGCAGGCACGCCGCAGGTCACCTTCTTGATATAGTTTTTCTCTATGGCAGGCCGTATAATTTCCGTATTTTACAACCATGTCGTCAGATTATATACTAAACTCACGAACATAAACGAGCTCCGGCTCATTCCATAGATCAGAAAGGACTGCATCCCATGAAAAATCCCGCTCCCTATCGTTATGATATTGTCGGCAGCTTCCTGCGCACCGCCGCCATTCACGAAGCCCGCGCCAAGTTTGAGTCCGGTGCCATCTCCGCCGAGGAGCTGGCCAAGGTCGAGGACGCCGAGATCCGCACCCTGGTGCAGAAAGAGGAGGATGTTGGCCTGAAGGCCGTCACCGACGGCGAGTACCGCCGCTCCTTCTGGCACATGGACTTTCTCTGGGGCCTGACCGGCACCCGTAAGGTCAAGGCGGAGCACTTCTCCGTGGCCTTCAAGGGCTTCCAGCCCAAGGCTGAGACCGTCAGGATCGTGGACAAGCTGGACTTTCCGGACGACCACCCCTTCCTGAAGCACTTCCGCTTCCTGCAAAGCGTCGCCGCCCCCGGCGTCCAGCCCAAGCAGTGCATCCCCTCTCCCTCCATGCTCCACCTGATCTGCTGCGTCCGTGAGCCCAACTATCAGCCCATTGAGCGCTACAAGGACGAGCAGGTGCTGCTGGACGATCTGGCCGCCGCCTATCAGAAGGCCGTGAAAGCGTTCTACGCCGCCGGCTGCCGTTACCTCCAGCTGGACGACACCTCCTGGGGCGAGTTCTGCTCCGCCGAGAAGCGCAAGGCCTATGCCGAGCGCGGCATCGACGTGGACGAGGTGGGCCGCAAGTATGTCTATGTGCTCAACAAGGTGCTGGAGGCCAAGCCCGAGGACATGACCATCACCATGCACATCTGCCGCGGCAACTTCCGCTCCACCTGGTCCTCCTCCGGCGGCTATGAGCCGGTGGCGGAGATCCTGTTCGGCCACTGCAATGTGGACGGCTTCTTCCTGGAGTACGACAGCGACCGCGCCGGCGGCTTTGAGCCTCTGCGCTATATCGGCAAACAGAAAGTCGTGCTGGGCCTGGTCACCTCCAAGGACGCCAAGCTGGAGAACAAGGAGGACGTCATCGCCCGCATCCATGAGGCCGCCAAGTATGTGCCGCTGGATCAGCTGGCCCTGAGCCCCCAGTGCGGCTTCGCCTCCACCGAGGAGGGCAATCTGCTGACCGACGAGGATCAGTGGAAGAAGCTGACGCTGGTGAAGGAGATCGCCCAGGAAGTCTGGGGCTGAGCCAGCCGCTGAAACACGCAGCTGAATCCGCGCCGCAATACCCAACCAAAGCAGGGAACACGGAAACCGGCACCCCCCAGCCGTGTTCCCTGCTTTTCTGCACCCTTTTTTGAGAGGAAGATCCCCCATGCGCAAAAACAAGACCTATTTTCACGTCGGAATCGCCCTGATTTTAGGGCTTCTGATCGGCTTCGGCCTGCGCCCCGCCAACGGGCTCACGGATCTGGGCATCCGGGTGCTGGCCGTCACCATTCCCTCCCTGTACCTGTGGCTGACGGTCAACACCAGCTGGTGCGCCCTGCTGTTTCTCGCCCTGCTGATCCTCACCGGAGCCATGACGCCCACTGAGGTGTGGGCGGGCTCTATGGGCCACTTCGCGGTCATCACCATGATCGTGTTCTCCATTCTGAACTACGCCCTGAAGGAGACCGGCGTCATCGACCAGGCCGCGTCCTGGTTCGTCTCCCGTAAAATTGCCAGGGGCCGGCCGCTGGTGTTTCTGGGGCTGTTCTTTCTCTCCAACCTCGTGATCGGTATGTTTGTGGACAACCTGTCGCTGGCGGTCATTTATGTCGGCCTGGCCTCCGCGCTGGCGGAAAAGATCGGCGTCAAGAAGGGGGATCCCTTCTACGCCTGTATGTTCATCGGCATCCTGTGGTGCAATGTGGTCATCTCCATCGCCTCCCCCATCGCCCACGCCCCGGTGCTCATCCTCATCGGCATGATCGAGTCTCAGCTGGGCATCTCCGTGACCTATGCCCAGTGGCTCAGCGTGGGCATCCCCTTTGCGATCGTCATGTTTTTCGCCATGATGATCGCCGTGGCGATCTGGCGGCCGGATGCCAGCGCATTTCTGGCCTTTGACCCCGGCACACTGAAGCCGGAGCAGCTGGGCAGAAAGGGTAAGATCACCGCCGTGGTGTTCCTGCTGGCCGTCGCCGCGATCCTGCTGCCGGAGATCGGCAAGTCCATCTGGCCAGCTCAGTTCGCCTTCTGGTCCCAGATCGGCGTGGTCGTCCCCGCCATCCTGGCCGTGTGCGCGCTGTGCCTGATCTCGGTGGATAGCAGGCCGGTGCTGGACTTCCAGGCGGCCTGCAAAACGCTCCCGCTCCCGGCCATTCTGTTCGCTGGTGTGGTGTGCGTCATGTCCACCCCCTTCTCCTCTGAGGCCACCGGTATCAGCACCTGGCTCAGCAGCCTGCTCCAGCCGGTCTTTCAGGGACTCAGCCCCTTCGTCACGCTGGTCCTGCTGGCCGTGGCAGCGCTTATCATGACGAATTTCCTCTCCAATGTGGTCACCATGGTGCTGTTCTTCAACATCGGTCTGGCCCTGCTCTCCGGCTCCGGTCTGCATCTGGGCGCCTTCGCCGCCGTCATCGGCACTGCGGCCTCCATGGCCTCCCTGACCCCCTCGGCCTGCGCCCCCGCACCCCTGATCTTCGGGCCCGGCCATGTGACCATGCGCGGCGTGCTGAAAGCGAACATCGCCTTCATTCTCCTGTCCCTTCTGGCCTGCCTGACGGTGGTCTATCCCCTCGCCTCGGCGGTGTTTGGATAAGCCGTATGATGCAAACGCACAAGACCAACAGCTGGCGCTGTCTCGCCCCGCCGCTCAGGTGGTAGGTCGTGGCCCTGCGGCCGGTGAGCATACCGCTCTTTCCGATGGGCAGTGCACCCACGCAGATGCTGGCAATATACTTTCCCTGCCGGTCAATTCGGCGATCAGATTTAAAAAGCGCGCGTCATAGGCCTCCTCATAGAAGCCAAAGCCTTCAAATCCGCCGGGGATCGCCAGCGCATCATAGTCATCTGCGCAGATCTCGTCAAGGGTGCGCTCCATCGTGACCGGGATGCCGAACGTCGAGGTCACAACGTCGACAGCATAGTGAAACTCCTCCCGCGCCCAGCCGAACACATCCACAAACGGGCGAACTCCATTGTTTCAAAGCCTTTATTGCAAAACAGCAGCACTTTCATGCTTTTCTCCTTTTCGCCATAGCCAAAACCTTGCGCCTCCTATATTCTTACATCCCATTGTAAAATAGCAGTCATAATTCAATTTGACTCGTTGATTTTGTATTTTGCCATTTTGCTTCACACATCTTTGTACCGTTTCGTACAATGTGGTAAATTCGTTTTTTCGTTGTCAGCGTTCTCGCTATCGATCTCACGCAATATATAAATAAGGGGCTGTCTTTCGACAGCCCCTTCTGCCGAAAATACTATATGTGATTCTTCTGCTTTGACAGAAGCCTCCCCACGCAGGAACAGATGTGATGTGCTCTGCGTTGCTCTGCGCCGCTGGGGTCTTCCCTATCATAAGGGAAATGAACGAGCTGACAAGGTCTAAAAATACACTGAACATTTCCAGATCGGGCCTCGCGGCGGCTATAGGCATCACCTCCTACGGCAGATTTTTATTATAGCGCAAATATATATTACTCTACACCACTACACTTTCCAAAATTTCTATTAAATAAATCACAATACCCCTTGACGCTGCGCACCGCTTCCGCGTCAAGGGGTATTCTGCTGTTTCTATTCAAACGGACAGCTCCTGTGGCAGTTCTCGCCCAAAAATACGGGTCTCTGCACAGGTACACTCCCGCTCCACTAATTTACGGCACAGTTCCCTGTCCCGTCTTTCAACAGCATCGATCAGTGTACAGTGCCCCTGCAAAAGCACATTGACATCTGCACATTTCCAGTCCAGCGCCAGCGCCCGGCGAAGCTGGTTGAGCACATTATTCAGTGTGGCAGTCAGGATCGGGTTCCGGCTCAGCTTTGCCAGTGCCATATGAAAGTCATAATTCAGCTGGTTATAGTGTAGATAAGGCTCGCTCTCACCAGGCGGCACCCGCTGCTGCGCCAAACGCCGCACTTCTTCGATCTCTGCGTCGGTAGCCTGTCCAATCGCCAGCTCCACTGCAGCAGTCTCCAGAATGCAGCGGAACTGGAACAGATTCTCCAAATCACGCATAGAAAAGCCCTTTACCAGATAGCCCCGATGGGGCAGCTTTTCCACAAGTCCCTCCTGGCAAAGATAGTTCAGCGCCTCCCGTGCCGGTGTTTTGCTGACCTGAAACCGTTCTGATACCTCGCCTTCCGTAATGAGCGCATGGGCATCATAATAGCAATTTACAATGTCACTGCGCAACTGTTCCAGAATCTGCTCTGCGATTGAATTTCCCTTTGCCATTGCGTTCACCACCTCTGCTTCAGGATCTTTGGATCAGCGAATGCCGCTGGTACGGTAATCCCAGCCCATAGCATCCAGCTCTTCGATGGCCTCCACGCAGGCATCCACCAGCACTTCGGTCATCTTCTCGCCCTTTTCCGGGGTAGCCTTCGTGGGGTCACCGGTGGCGGCGCAGTTGGTCAGCTCGGAGAAGTCCCACTTGATGTCCACATACTTGGGCAGGCGGTCCGGCACATAACCCTTGGCCTGATCCGGTTCGCACCACTGGGGATAGAGGTAATAGGCAATGGAGCTCTCGCCCTCGCCGGCATGACCCAGACCGTCCCACACCTCAAAGGTGCCCTTGGGCAGCAGCTCACCGGCAGTGACCCACCACTGAGGCAGGGAGGCAATGCGGGCCTCGGGATACTTCTCCTTGATCTTGCGGGAGGCGATCTCGATGGGGGCAATATTGCCGTCATGGCCGTTCATCAGGAAAATATGGGTGATGCCGTTGCGGATGCAGGACTCCACAATGTCATAGATCACCTGGGTGCAGGTGTCATAGCTCAGCGTCAGAGTGAAGGGGAAGGTATCGTAATGACCGCTGTAACCCACGGTGACCGGAGGCAGCACCAGCAGGCCTTTGACCCGATCGGCGATCTTGCAGGAGAGCATATAGGAAACCAGCGTATCCGTGCCGGAGGCCAGATGGGGGCCGTGAGCCTCACAGGAGCCGATGGCCAGGATCGCCTTGTCGAAGCCGCCGTTGTTGACCTGATGAGAGGTCAGTTTCATCAATTCATTGTTTGCCATACGAAAGATCCTTTCTCCATAAAATTATATTTGCATGGAATTTGCGATCTGTGAAAACGCACCGCAGCAGCAGCCGGATGATCCGGCAGCTGCTGTGGCTAAGGTTCAAATGGGATCAGTAGTTGGCCTGGAAGGTCAGCGTACCGTCCACAGCCTTGGTGACGACGACGGTCTTATCAGGCACATGGTTGTCAGCCGTGTAGCTGATGGTGCCGGTAACGCACTGCAGATCGGTGATCTGCTCCAAGTTGCTACGGATATTGGCGGCGGTCACGTCGTCGCCGCACATCTCGATGGCCTTGAAGATGACCTGAGCGGAGTCATAGCCCAGAGCTGCGAAAGCGTTCTCAGGTGCGGAGCCATACTCCTCGGTGTAAGCGGAGATGAAGTTCTGGACCACATCGCTCTTATCATCGGCGGAGTAGTGCGTGCAGACATAAATGTCCTGGTTGGCCAGATCGCCGGCCACGCCCCACAGATCGGTATCCCAGCCGTCGCCGGAGATCATGGGAGCGGTGATGCCTGCGCCGCGGAACTGCTCGATCACAGTGGAGGCATCGTCGGGGCCGGTGGCCATGAACATGACATCGGCCTCACTATTGGACTGATAACGGGCGATCTGAGCGGAGAAATCATAGTCGCCGGAGCTGAAGTTATCGGTCAGGATGACCTTGCCGCCCAGCTCCTCAAACTTCTG
>CALEQS010000109.1 GCA_937907975.1 uncultured Clostridia bacterium
AGAACATACCCTTCTTCATCTCGCCGCCGTACCAGGTGTTGACGATGACCTGCTCACGGCTGGTGATATTGAACATAACGGCAGTCTCGCTGTTCAGGCCCAGCTCCTTGTAGTTCTCGACCTTGGCCTTGGAGGCGTTGTAGACGACGAAATCAGGCTCAAAGTTCTCCAGCTCCTCGGCAGTGGGCTTGATGAACATATTGGTAACAAAGTGAGCCTGCCATGCAACCTCCATGATGAAGCGGATGGCCATGCGGGTGTCCTTGTTGGCGCCACAGAAGGCATCCACAACAAACAGACGCTTATTGGACAGCTCCTTCAGAGCAATGTCCTTCACGGCGGCCCATGCCTCCTGAGAGGCGGGATGGTTGTCGTTCTTATACTCGTCGGAGGTCCACCAAACGGTGTCCTTGGAGGCGTCATCCATAACGATGAACTTATCCTTGGGGGAGCGGCCGGTGTAGATACCGGTCATGACGTTGACGGCACCCAGCTCACTGACCTGACCGACCTCGAAGCCTTCCAGACCGGGCTTGGTCTCTTCTTCGAACAGCATTTCATAAGAAGGATTGTACACGATCTCGGTCGTGCCGCTGATGCCATACTTGCTGAGATCCAGCTTTGCCATAGTAAAAAACTCCTTTCAGGGCACCGAGTGCCCTCTCAAACTCAAGTTCAATATTAGCCTATTTTCGCCCAAATTGCAAGCAAAATCGGCGTTGGATGCATAGTGTTTACAGGCTGTTAACAGCGTCCGCGAGACGCGCAAATTCCGCAAGTCCCAGCTTCTCTCCACGCACCTGCGGAGCAAGGCCGCATGCGGAAATGCAGCTGTTGATCTGCTCCTTGGTGAGCTCACTGAATCCGGCACTCAGAGCGTTGATGAGCGTTTTGCGGCGCTGGGCAAAGGCGGCGCGGATCACCCGGAAGAGCACGGCTTCATCCTGCACCTCGACCGGCGGCTTGTCCAGTATATCGAGTTTTACTACGGCGGATGTCACCTTTGGCGCAGGGAGGAAGCATTCTTTCGGCACCTCAAAGAGGTATTCGCAGCGGGCGTGATACTGGCAAAACAGGGAGAAAGCACCAAAGTCCGCCGTACCCGGTGCGGCGCAGATGCGTTTGGCCACCTCTTTTTGGATCATGATCGTGATGGACTGGAATGCACCGCACTCCAGCAGCTGAGTAATGACCAGGGTAGTGATATTATAGGGCAGGTTTGCACAGACAATGGGGCGCAATCCGTCAAACTGTTCGCATACAAGCGCAGCACAGTCTGTTTTTGTTACATCAGCCGATATTACATGGGCATTCGGAAATTCGGCCAGTGTCTCATCCAGAATTGGGAGCAGAGCCTTGTCCAACTCCAACGCGACCACTTTACCCGCCCTCCTGGCCAGTTCCCGGGTCAGCGGCCCGATGCCGGGACCGATCTCCAGCACGCCGGTATTTTTGTCAGCACCGGAGGCTGCGGCAATGTCTTGGGGCACCCAGGACTGTATCAGAAAGTTCTGACCGAGGGATTTGGAAAAGTGAAAGCCGTGCCGGCCGAGCAGCGCTTTCACGTCGTTCATATTACAGAGATCCATAGAATGCTCCTTTACGGAAGTGGTAATTTCTATGTTTAGTATACCATGTTTTCCCGAAAAAGGAAGGAAAACAGTGCGCTCCGGCTTTTGAAAAGCCGGAGCGCACCGTTTAGGGGGATGGAAACAGGGAGAGAAACAGGGAGAGTAATGAGTAAGTGAAATCAGTTGCGGCCGATCAGTTTGTCATCCACGCAGGAAACGAGGATGAACGCGATCACGGTCAGGCCAGCCAGCACGCCGTAGGCCATACCATAGTTCACACTGCGGCCAATGATACCGACAACGGATACGCCCAGCGCGCCGATGGCGGCCACCATGGGCTTCAGCACTTTATAGGCCATGGGGAAGTCATAGCGGCCCCAGATGGTATTGGTGAGGGAGACCAGATAGTTGGCCGCGCCGCCCAGCATGATAGCCAGGAAGGGCAGAGAGGCAAACTTGGTAGCGGTGGTGGGGATCAGGTTCAGAATGATGGCCACAAAGGCGATGACCATAGTGATCTGAATGGCCTTTTTGGGGCCGAGCTTGGCGTCCATAATGCCGCAGCCCACACTGCCGAAGCAGGCGGCAATACCGGCGATGGCCAGCATCAGGAAGATGATGTCTGCAGGACCGTGAGTGGTGGGATCCACATAACCGGCCTGCATCATGCGAGGCACGAAGTTGGTCATAATGCCCAGGCTCAGCAGTTCCATAATGCCGAGGGAGATGGCAATCATCCAGACTTTGCCGGTGCCGAGCAGCTTCTTAGGCACCCAAGGGGAGGTTTTCATGTACTCCAGACCCAGAGCAAGCTCCTTCTTAGCCTCTTCATTGTCGAATTTGTGGTTGTTGTCAGGATAGGCACCCATCTGCTCAGGATAGTCGCGGACAAAGATGGCGACCAGCACGCAGAGAACAAAGCAGGCAACGGCATAGAAGGTGTAGACCTGAGTCAGGCCGCCCTTGCCGACCAGACCGCCGACAAAGTTAGCGGTGACAGCGGCGGACAGGGGGAAGCCGATGGTGACCCAGCCCATGGCCATGCCCTTTTTTCGGGGGAACCAGTTGGAGACCACATTCATGGAGCAGATGTAGCAGAAGCCCATGGCGCCCACACTGGCGACGGCCAGACAGACAAAGTACATGGCAGGGGAGGAGGCTCTGCCCCAGAACAGGCAGGCGATGCCGGTGACGGCCAGAGAAATGACCCAAGCCCAGCGGGCGCTGATCTTACTGGACAGAACGCCCCACATAACGGCACCGGCTACGGCGATCCATGCGGTGATGGTGGAGAAGCCCAACAGCATATTGCTGTTCCACTGATGGACTCCGGCAAACACATCGACGACCACATTCAAAGAGTCATTGATCAGGGAGGAGTCAAGGAAGATGCAGAGGAAGGTGATGATCAGTATGATCCATCCTTTCACACCGAAGTTTGCGCTGACAAGGGAAATGTCGTCCTTTTGTTTCGTGCTCATATAAAAGACCTCGTTTCTTAAACTATGGTCGAACCGCTCTCACCCGGATCGGCCACGCGATGGAAGGGTTCCCCGGCCGGCGGCACAGTACAAGCGCCGGCCGGGGAATCTAAACCGAATTGCTGAGGATGTTGCAGGGATAACATTTGCGCGGGAATTGGGAACTCTCCCCCTGAATTTATAAAGTTGTCGAGTTACAGAGTTACAGGTTGATGGCGGCGTAATAGGCTTCCTTGGTAGCCCATTCCACGGTGCGGGCGCGCACGCAGTCACCGATCTCGCTCACTTCGTCAGCGCTGTTCAGGAAAGCGTCAGCCTCCTGTGCCTTGGGCTTCATGCCGGCGCACAGGATAACGCTGTCGGCGGAGATCGTCTCCTCCTTGCCGTCTTTCACATAGGTCACGCTGTTTGCTGTGACACTCTGGCAGCGGGCACCGGTCAGAGAGGTGAAGTTAGCCTCGCGGCCAATTTCAACCATCAGTTCATTCCGACCGGTAGTGGAGGCGTCAGGTGCAAGGTCGGACTGCATCTCGACCACGGTGACCTGCTTGCCCAGTTTGGCAAGGTGGAGCGCAGTCTCGCAGCCCACCTGGCCGCCGCCGATAACGATCACGCTGTTACCGAGAGTCTCCTCGTGACCCAGCACATCAATGGCGATCTTTGCCTGTTCCACGCCGGGAACGGGGAGGATGAAGGGCTCGGCGCCGATGGCCACAATGACTGCATCAAAGCCGCTAATAGTATCGGCGGTAGCCGCAGTGTTCAGCCGCACGTCGATGGAACGCTTGCCTACCTGCGCGATCAGCCAGTTCATGTAGTCCTTCACGGGATACTTGAAGGAGAAGTAGCCAGCCTTGTGCAGCATACCGCCCAGCTCGCTGTTCTTTTCGAACAAGGTCACCTGATGCCCGCGGTCACAGGCGACCATGGCAGCTTTCATGCCGGCAGGACCGCCGCCAATGACAGCGACTTTCTTGGCCTGCGCCACGGGCTGAACCAAATGGCTGATGGAGTTCTCCAAGCCGGCAGTGGGGTTCACAGAACACTGGAAGTGATGGCCATAGACAGTGGAGTCGTGGCAGCGCATGCATTTGATGCAGGGAGTTACATCGTCCCGATGACCGGCTACACACTTTTTGATGAGCTCCGGGTCTGCAATCAGGCTGCGGGCCATGGTGACCATGTCGGCCTTACCGTCGGCCAGAATGGCCTCGGTAGAGTCGACGGAGTCGATGGCACCCAGAGTGACGATCGGCACATGGAATTTACCGGATTTTTTGAAGGCCTCAGCCACATAGACGTTGGGCATCTTGGGGCGGAAGCCGCAGGGGTGCACCCAGGTCATCCACTTGGGGTTATGCATACCGGCGGAGACCTGAAGAATGTCGAGGTGGTCCTGAATCCGCTCACCGATGCGGATGCCTTCTTCTATGTCGATGCCGCCCTCCTCAAACTCGGTGCCGGAGATGCGGACCTCAATGAGCAGCTTTTTACCCACTCTGGCACGGATTGCGTCGAGGATCTCAATGAGGTAGCGGCAGCGGTTCTCGGTAGAGCCGCCATACTCGTCGGTGCGCTTGTTGGTCAGGGGAGAGAGGAACTGCGCCAGAGGACAGGAGTGACCGCTGTGGATCAGGATGGCATCAAAGCCGCACTCGGCCAGCTTTTCAGCGGCATCCACCCAGTCGTTCTTGAACTCTTCCATGGCCTCACGGGTGATTTCGTGGCCTTCACCCCATCCCATGATGCTGCATCCGTCAGAGACAGTATAGCCCTCCGGGAAAATGCCAATGAGCTCCATGGAGGCCTTGGCACCATAGAAGTGGATGCGCTCGACCAGTTCCATCATCTTGTTGCGGTGGTTGGGAACATTCACGTCCCATGCGGTCATAGCACCGTCATCCTTCACGTCCTTGCCGACCTTGACACCGGCAACGGTGACCATGCCGACGCCGGCCCGGGCGCGCTCCTCAAAGAAAGCCATCGCGTCCTCAGAGGGATAGAGCTCGCCATTGGACATGGAGTGCATGGTGGAGGGGGCGGAAACAATACGATTTTTCAGAACCACATTTCCGATGCGGATCGGAGACATGGCATGGGGAAACTTTTTGGACATAATTACTGCGTCCTCCTTTTGTTTAGAGACTGGGATCGATGAGCACCTTGATTTGGCCGCGGCGGTCGCCGGCAAACACCTTTTCAACGCATTCATCCAGAGAGACAATACCCGTCACCATGTTGGGGAAGTGGAGCTTGCCCTGGGCGACCATCTCCAGATAGATTTTGACGTCATTCTCTGTGTAAGTGAAGGAGAACTGCATATTGGGCTCGAAGATGGAGAAATGACCAGGGATCAGCGCGGTCATAGGCTCCTGAATGGTGCCGATGACGGAGACCTGGCCTCCGGGCTTAACGCAGGAGTAGACGCAGTTGGCGAGGCTCGTCATATTGCCGGCGCACTCATAGACCACGTCGGCGCCGACCTCAGTGCCGAAGATCTTCTTGACCTCACCGGCCAGGTCCTTGCATTCTTTGGAGTTGATAAAGTAGTCAGCACCATAGGACTTGATGAGCGGCTCCTTGGAGGAGGTGGTGCCCAGCGCAATGATCTTGTTGGCACCAGCGGCCTTCAGGATCTGAATGGCAGCCAGGCCGATGGGACCGGTGCCAGAGACGACGACATTGTCACCGAACTTGAAGTTGGAAGAGCGGATGCCGTGCAGGGAAACGCAGATCACGTCAAACAGGACGGCGTCCTTGAAGTCCACATCATCGGGCACGGGCACGATCATAGTGTGCGCCACATCGTGGATCAGCAGATAGGGGGCATAGCCGCCGTCATACTGGCCCAGGCCCGCCGTACGCGGAAAGCCATGCAGGCAGATATTGGTCTTGCCTTCCTTGCAGGGAGTGCAGTCCTCAGCGCAGTGGCCGGGAGGACCGCAGAGGACACGGTCGCCCACCTT
>CALEQS010000110.1 GCA_937907975.1 uncultured Clostridia bacterium
CCCCCACCGCCGATGCTCAGCTGGAGGTAGTCCGACAGACTTGTGCGCATATCGCCGAGATCAGCGCCAGCGGTTATGAGTTGGCCATCGTCCACGGCAACGGCCCCCAGGTCGGCCGCATCCTGCTGGCCAGCGAGACCGCAAAGGACGTCGTGCCGCCCATGCCCTTCGACGTCTGCGGCGCTATGAGTCAGGGATATATTGGCTACCACATTCAGCAGGCGCTGCGCTATGCGCTGGCAAAGCGCAACATGAACTATCCTGTGGTCAGCATCGTCACCCAGATGGTGGTCGAGCGCAATGACCCTGCGTTCCAGAATCCAACCAAGCCCATCGGTGCATTCTACACCGAAGAGGAAGCTAAGAGCCTTTCCGCAGAAAAAGGTTATGCAATGAAGGAGGATGCCGGTCGCGGTTGGCGTCGGGTCGTTGCCTCTCCGTTGCCCCGGAAGATCGTTGAGATCGATCAGGTGCGTCAGTTGTGGGACAAGACCATTGTCATCACCTGCGGAGGAGGCGGCATCCCTGTAGTGGAAAACCCGGACGGCACGCTGGAGGGCGTGGCGGCGGTCATCGACAAGGATCATGCCGCCGAGCTTCTGGCGGAGCAGATGAATGCCGACGCACTGATGATCCTCACCGAAGTGGAAAAGGTCGCCATCCACTGGGGAAAGCCGGATCAGAAAGATCTGAGCCATCTGTCCCTGGCCGAAGCTGCCCGGTATGCCGAGCAGGGCCACTTTGCCCCCGGCAGTATGCTGCCTAAGGTACAGGCCTGTATGGCCTTCGTGCGCTCCAACCCCAGCCGGAAAGCCATCATCACCTCTCTTGATAAGGCCATTGACGCCTTAAACGGCAGGACCGGCACCGTGATCACCTTTGCCTGAACCGTTGATTCGCGCATGAAAGGGCATCCCGCAGCCAGCTGGGCCGGGATGCCCTTCTGCATAAAATCGTGCGTTTATTTCCTTATTTTCCCTATCAACGCAGGAACTTCCAGCATATTGGAAAATTTTTTCGTCTATGCTCTCTCCGGCTATTGACGGATGGGATTCAATTTGCTATCATGCATCAGAATGTGTGAGAAAGGAGCCATGCAAATGAGACATCTGATCGACATCACGGACCTGACCACGGAGGAGATCGACGAGCTGATCGCCGTGGCCGAGGACATCATCGCTCAGCCGGAAAAGTATCAGGAGGTGTGCCGCCACAAAAAGCTGGCCACGCTCTTCTTTGAGCCCTCCACCCGCACCCGGCTCTCCTTTGAATCCGCTATGCTCAGTCTGGGCGGCAATGTGCTGGGCTTCTCCGAAGCCAGCAGCAGTTCCGCAACTAAGGGCGAGACCATTGGCGACACCGTGCGCGTGGTCAGCGCCTACTCCGACATCATCGCCATGCGCCACCCCAAGGAGGGCGCCCCCTACGCCGCTGCCAAAGTTTCCAGCGTGCCCATCATCAACGCCGGTGACGGCGGCCACAACCACCCCACTCAGACGCTGACCGACCTGCTGACCATCCATCGGGAGCGCGGCAGTCTGAACAACTTCACCATCGGCTTCTGCGGCGACCTGAAATTCGGACGCACCGTCCACTCTCTGGTCAACGCACTGGCCCGCTACACCGGCATCAAGTTCGTGTTCATCGCCCCGGAGGAGCTGAAGCTGCCCCGCTATCTGGTGGAGGACACGCTGGAGAAAAAGGATCTGCCCTATCAGGAAACCACTGGTCTGGAGGAAGCTCTGCCCCAGCTGGACTTCCTCTACATGACCCGCGTCCAGCGTGAGCGTTTCTTCAACGAGGCCGACTACATCCGCCTGAAGGACACCTACATCCTCGATCCCGAGAAGCTGAAAAGCGCCAGGCCCGACATGGCGATCCTCCACCCGCTGCCCCGTGTCAACGAGATCACCGTGGACGTGGACGCCGATCCCCGCGCCCGCTATTTCCAGCAGGCCGCCAACGGCCGGTTCATCCGCATGGCTCTCATCATGAAGATGCTGGGCCTCAAGGCGTAAGCAGGAGGGTTTTGCTATGAATATTGACAGCATCCGCAATGGCTATGTGCTCGACCATATCAAGGCCGGCGCCAGCATGGAGATCTACCGCCTGCTGGGGCTGGACAAGCTGGACTGCTCCGTGGCCATCATCAAAAACGCCAAGAGCACCAAGCTGGGCCGCAAGGACATCATCAAGATCGATGCCCTCATCGACCTCGATCTGGACGTACTGGGCTATGTTGACCCGGACATCACTGTGTCCATTATCAGAGACGGCGTACAGGTGGAGAAGAAGCATCCCCAGCTGCCCAAGAAGCTGGTCAACGTGCTGCGCTGCAAGAACCCCCGCTGCATCACCACCACCGAGCCTCATCTGCCCGCCGAGTTCGTGCTGAGTGACCCGGAGAAGCGCACCTATCGCTGTTCCTACTGCGACAGCGAATATCATCGTTAATTTCCGAAAGCGCAGTTTGGTTCGCGCATTGCAGAGCGCAGAATTCTGCGAACCAGAAAAGGACGCCATTCTAAATGAATGGTGTCCTTTTTTATTTTTTATTCTTTCTCTGGAAAGCGGGCGAAATAGGCTTCACAGTTCTTATCCTCGCCGGACAGGGCGCGGTAAGCCGCGACAGCGTCCATGACTGCGGTCTGATTCGGGTTAATAATGGGCAGATCCAAGCCGCAGAGCATCGCCTGCGTCAAAAAGCTGGCTGTAACAGGCCCGCGCCGGGCCATGCCATAGGAGATATTGCTGACCCCCAGCACGCAGTGAAGTCCCATCTGCTCATGCACCATGCGCACTGCCTTTAAAGTTTCCTGCGCCTGATCCTGCCTGCTGATCACCGGCAGGGCCAGACAGTCTATGTAGACCTCCCGCTTTGGAATGCCATAACTCAACGCCGTCTGCGCAATGCGGCGGGCCAGCTCCAGTCTCTGCCGGGCCGTCTCCGGGACCCCCTCCTCATTCATCGTCAGGCCTACCACAGCCGCGCCGTACTTCTTGACCAGCGGCAGAATGGAGTGCAGGCTCTCCGGCGCGGCAGTCACCGAGTTGACGATGGCCCGGCCATTGCAGGCGCGCAGGCCCGCTTCGATCGCTTTTGAATCCGCAGAGTCGAGTTGAAGGGGCAGATCGACCACGCTCTGGATGGCGCGCACCACCTGCGGCATCAGCTCCGCTTCATTTACTCCGAGCGCATTGATATTTATATCCAGAATATCAGCCCCGGCAGCGGCCTGCTCCATCGCATAGGCCTTTACCACCTCAAAATTCCGCTCCAGAAGCGTGCGCTGAAGCCGTTCCTTGCCAGTTGGGTTAATACGCTCACCGATGATCCGTACGCCTGCAAACTCCGTCATATGGCTGACCGAGCAGACACCCTGACGTTTGGGTGGACGCAGATCCTCCTCCCCCGGGGACAGCTGAGCGAGACGCCGGATAAACTCCGGCGTTGTACCGCAGCCGCCGCCCAGAATGCTGACTCCCAGCGCGCGGAAGCGATCCATCTGCCGGGCGAACTCCGATGCATCCATATGATATTCGCCGGCAGCCGGATCAAGCAGGCCGGCACTTGGCCTGACGATAATGGGCTTATCTGTCCAGGAGCGCATCTCTTCGATCAGGGGATAGATCTCTTCCGGCCCCAGCAGGCCGCTGATCCCCATGGCGGAAACACCGAATCCATCCAGCGTGCAGGCCATACAGCCAACGGTGGTACCGACAGCCGTTCGGCCGGAAGCATCAAAATCCATCGTGACCCAGACAGGCAGGTCAGACTGCTCCCGGGCAGCCAGCACAGCGGCACGGACATCAGCCAGATCACTCATCGACTCAAACGCCACTAGATCAGCCCCTGCCTGCTCTCCGGCGCGCACCATCTGCGCGTAGACCTCATAAGCAGCGTCAAAAGGCAGTGTACCCCGCGGCTCCAGCCGCTCTCCTACCGGGCCCACAGCCAGAGCGACTTTCGCCCGTCCGGCCGCCGCCCGCTTTGCCGCGGCCACATTGACAGATATGACCTTCTCCACGTCACAACCGGTGTCCGCCAGCCGATGGGCGTTGGCGCCAGAGGTATTGGCATGGATCACACGGCTGCCCGCCTCCACATAGGCACGATGGATCTTCTCCACGATCTCGGGATGCTCCATGCCAAAGATCTCCGGGCGTTCACCCGGGCGCAGACCGGCAGCCCGGAGCATGGCGCCCATGGCACCATCTAATATGGTCAATTCAGCCATGACAGCTGACACCTTCCTTTCGACGGGGACGAGTCAGGAACGTACCGCGCACCTGAAATATGCGCCATTATCATACTATAGATCCCCAGTTCTGGCAACCAACTCCCTCACAGTCCGCCCCATAAACAAAAAAAGTTCTGCCCGCACCGAAGTGCGGGCAGAACCGATGTGGAGACTGTCAAACGACAGCTTCAGCGGATCTTATTCGATCGCGATGTAGGTAGAAGCAGGAACCGCCTTGGGGGCTGCCTTCGGCACAGTGACCTGAAGGATGCCGTCCTCATACTTGGCGTGCAGATCCTCGGGCTTGACGCCCTCGCCCACATAGAAGCTGCGGCTCATCGTACCGGCGTAACGCTCCTGACGAATGTAGCGGCCCTTCTTGTCCTGCTCGTCCTTGTCCAGACCCTTGGCGGCGCTGACATTCAGATAACCGTCCTTCAGCTCCACCTTGACCTCGTCCTTCTTAAAGCCGGGCAGGTCAATGTCCACCAGATAGGAATCCTCCGTCTCGCGGACATCGGTCTTCATCATGTTCTTTGCGTGCTTGCCATACAGGGCATGGTCGATGCTGGGCATCATACCGAAAGCGTCATTGAACATATCATCGAACAGATTCTCACCAAAAATGCTGGGCAACATAAGTCATTCCTC
>CALEQS010000111.1 GCA_937907975.1 uncultured Clostridia bacterium
TAGGCCGGGCAGCTTGTCCTCCAGATAGGGATCGTTGCCGCTGCGCATCAGGTAGTCGGGCTTGCCCACACCGATGATCTCATTGCGGACGAGGATCTCGTCATCGTGAGGCACAGGCTTGGGCACGTCGGTGTAGATGAGCTGCTCCGGGCCGCCGAAGTGGTTGATGATAACTGCTTTCATAGTGACCTCCTATTTACAGCCGTTTTTTGCGAAAGGCGAACGTGACGACGAAGAACAGCGCCAGCACCAGCGTGATGCTCGCACCGGCAGAGGAGCCGATATAGTAGGACAGCATCAGTCCGGCGATACCGGCGATGATCGCCCCCAGCAGGGAGAACAGGGTGTACTGCTTCATGTTCTTGGCCAGATTCCGCGCCATCGCGCCGGGCAGGATGAGCAGGGAGTTGATGACCAACAGACCGATCCACGTCATGGTCAGCGTCACCACCACGGCGACGACGCAGTTGAACAGGGCGTCCACTGCGAAGATAGCCACACCGCGGCTGTCGGCCAGCGCGGGATGGATGGCAGACAGAGTCAGTCGGTTCAGGGCAAAGACCCACAGCAGCACGACGATGAGCAGGATGACCGCCAGCAGGCCAATGCGGGCGGGGGAGACGGACAGGATGTCGCCCACCAGCAGGCTGTTGAATTTTGTAAAGCTGCTGCCGCCCAGGGTGGAGAGGAAAATGCCCAGTGCCACCGCCGTGGAGGAGAACACGCCGATGACCGTGTCGCTGGCCAGGTCGCTCTTGTGGCGCACCAGGCTGAACAGCAGCGCGAAGGCCACCGACAGCCCCACCGCGCACCATGTGGGCGCGGCCAGACCGCAGATCGCGCCGATGGCCAGACCGGCGAAGGCGCTGTGCCCCAGCGCGTCGGAGAAAAAGCTCATGCGGCTCTGCACTACCATGGTGGACAGCAGGCCGAACAGCGGCGAGATGACCAGCACCGCCAGCAGGGCGTTCTTCATGAAAAACATACTGCCGCTCTGTGCCCACTCAAAGGGCAGAAGATCGACCAGCGTATACCAGAAATTCATGCCTCGCCACCTCCTCTGACGTGCTCGGACGGGAACTGCGCCTTGAACTCCGGGGACGACAGCACCAGCAGGGGCGGCCCCTGCCGCAGCACCTGTTTTTTCAGCAGGATTACCTTGTCCACCTGTTTCAGGGTGGCGAAGTCGTGGGTGGAGAGCAGGATGGACAGGTCATACTTCGTGCGGATCTCGTCCAGCAGCTCCAGCAGCTGCCGCTCGCCCTCCATGTCCACGCCGGACATGGGCTCGTCCAGGATCAGAATGTGAGGGATGGGTTCAAGAGCCATGGCCAGCAGCACCCGCTGCACCTCACCGCCGGAGAGGGAGCCGACCCGCTTGTCGATGAGGTCTTCGCCATTCACCCGCTTCAGGCACTCCAGCACCCGCGCCCGCAGCTTCTTCGTAGCGGGCAGAACCACCGGCCACTTGGAAATGGCGGTGGTGAACAGATCGAGGACGCTGACCGGGTCGCCGGGGTCGAAGGCCGGGGACTGGGGGACATAGCCGATGCGGGGCGTCATATGCTGGCCGGTGGCGGATTGGAAGGTGATGGTGCCGGTGTGGCTCATCTGTCCCAAAATACTCTTGAACAGGGAGCTTTTGCCCGCACCATTGGGGCCGATAAGGGCGATCAGCTCGCCACAGTGCATATGAAAGCTGACGTGATCAAGGATGACGTCGTCACCCCGCACCACGGACAGATCCTGCACCTTCAGGCAGCACGACCCCTGACAGCCGGTGGTACAATTTTTGTGTTTGATGGGTTTGCTCATGCGTAGGCCTCCAAAATGGTCTCGATATTGCCGCGGATGACCGCCTCATAGGCCGGCAGACCTCCGCCCTCGCCGCTCATGCACATGCTGAGGGGGTAAGTCTGGATGCCGCATTCCCGGCAGATGGCTTTTGCGGTGGCATCACTGCCGTTCACCTCGGTGAACACGGCGGGCAGGTGGTACTCCTCCACCAGGTGGGTGATCTCCACAATGGTCTTGGCGGAGGCTTCACTGCCCTCCTCTTCTTCAACGGCGGCCAGCAGGTGCAGGCCAAAGCTGTTGGCGAAGTAGCCGAAGCCGTCGTGGAAGGTGATAAGGCCGATGTCCCGGCCGTCCACCTCATCCAGCAGCTCCTGCCGGA
>CALEQS010000112.1 GCA_937907975.1 uncultured Clostridia bacterium
CCATGCTGGCGTCAATGAGCAGACCGCCCAGCTTGTCCGTCTTTTCATAGAGGGTGACGGTGTGGCCGCGCTTGACCAGTGTCTGGGCGGCCATCATGCCGGCGGGGCCGCCGCCGATGACCATGACACGCTTGCGCTCAGCCTCGGGCACCTGCTCGATCGCTCCGGCAATGCCGCAGCGGGGGTTGATGGCGCAGCTCATGGCGGTGCCATAGGTATTGGCGTTGCCGCACAGGTCGCAGCGGGTGCAGGGGCGCACTTCGGCGCTCTCACCGGCCAGGGACTTGTGGATGATGTCGCCGTCGGCCATAAAGCTCTTGGCCATGGCCACGATGTCCGCTTTGCCGGAGGCAATGATGTCCTCGGCCTCCTCCAGCGTGGTGATCATGCCCACCACGGCGACAGGGATGTGCAGGTGCTTTTTCACCTCGGCGGCATAGTCCACGTTCAGCGGTTTGTGGGGCTCGCGGAAGTAGGTGGGGATGGTGTAGCGGGCGGAGAGGTGGAAGATGGAGCCCTGGGAGACGTGCATGATGTCCACATATTCCTGTGCCAGTTCCATGAAGGCCAGAGACTCCTCAAATTCCAGACCGCCGGGAATGCCCTCGGTGGCAGAGACGCGCAGCTCGATGACCATGTCATTGCCCACAGCCTCCCGGATGGCCTTCAGTACCTCCAGCGGGTATTTGCGCCGGTTTTCGGGACATCCGCCGTATTCATCGGTGCGGACGTTGGAGTCGGGGGAGAGCCACTGGGCGAGGAAGTTGTTGTGGGCGCAGTGGATCAGGATCATGCGGAAGCCCGCGTGCTTGCAGCGCACGGCGCAGTCCACAAAGTTCTGCTTCATCTCGTCCATGTCGGCGCGGTTCATGGTGCGCACATTGTCGCCGGGGTTCAGCGGGCGCTCGGCGGAAACGATGGCGGTGGGCTGACCGTCGGCAGGGGCACGGTTGCCGCGGCCGGCGTAGGCCAGCTCGACAGACAGCTCGGCGCCGTTCTGACGGCACTTCTCCACCAGCGCGTTCATGCCGTGGATGCAGTCGTCGTCGCAGACATTCATCTCGCACAGCCAGTGAGAGGTGTTGTCGTGCGTGACCGGGGTGTCGCCCACAGTGACCCAGA
>CALEQS010000113.1 GCA_937907975.1 uncultured Clostridia bacterium
GCTCGACCTGCAGTACTATGAGGACTCCAGCGCTCAGGTCGACCTGAACTGCGTCATGACTGAGGATGGTAAGCTCATCGAGATCCAGGGCACCGGCGAGGGCCGTGCGTTCAGCCTGGAAGAACAGCAGGAACTGGTGCAGCTGTGCGCCAAAGGCATCCGGGAACTGAACGCGATCCAGCGGGAAATTGTGGGTGATGTGCTGTGAAAGCGGTGCTGGCAAGCCACAATCCGGGCAAACTGAAGGAAATGCAGCTCTGGCTGGAGCCGCTGGGCATCGAGCTGGTGCTGGAGAGCGACCTGGGCCTGGACATCGAGGTGGAGGAGATCGGCCGCACCTTTGAGGAGAATTCTCTCCTGAAGGCGGCCACTGTGGCCCGGACCACAAAAATGCTGGCCATTGCGGACGATTCCGGCCTGTGCGTGGACGCGCTGGACGGTGCGCCCGGCATTCATACCGCCCGCTACGGCGGTGAGGGACTTACGGACAAAGAACGCTATATGCTGCTGCTGGAGAACATGAAGGGTCAGATGACCCGGGCGGCCAAGTTCGTCTCCGTCGTCACCTGCGTGTTCCCCAATGCGGACGTGGTGTCCGCCCGGGGCGAACTGTTCGGTGCCATTGCTTATGCCCCCATCGGTGCGGGCGGCTTTGGCTATGACCCGGTGTTTTTTGTGACCCATATGAAGAAAACTCTGGCCCAGATGACCATGAAGGAGCGGCAGTCCTGCTCCCACCGGGCGGCGGCGATCCGCAGCCTGGCGGTCAAGCTGGAGGAATATAAGGCAAAGAAGAAAGAGGAGGGCATTGAATGGAACTGACCAGTAAGCAGCGTGCACAGCTGAGAAGTCTGGCCAACGGTATTGATACCATCGTGATCGTCGGAAAGGACGGCATTGGAGATAATCTGGTGACTCAGGTCAACGACGCACTGGAGTCCCGGGAACTGGTGAAGGGCCGGGTGCTGGAGAGCTGCGAGTATTCGCCCCGCGAGGCGTGCGAACAGCTCTCCAAGCTGACCCGCAGCGAGCAGGTGCAGGTCATCGGCAGCAAGTTTGTCCTGTACCGCGCGTCCCACCGGAAGGATAAAAAGGATAAGATCGTCCTGGTCAAGAAGTAAAAACCGTTTTTCAGCAGAGATAGAAAGGCGTGGGAATATGAAGATCGGCATTTACGGCGGTACCTTCGACCCCATCCATCGGGGCCACATGGCGGCGGCACAGACGGCGGCGAAACTGCTGAAGCTGGACAAGCTGCTGCTCATCCCGGCGGGCATTCCGCCCCATAAGCACAAATCCAGCGGCGGCGCAAATAGCGCTCAGCGGCTGGAGATGACCTCCATCGCCGCGGATCGGCTGGGCCTCAAGATCCCGGTGGAGGTGCTGGATCTGGAATTGAAGCGGGAGGGAAAGAGCTACACCAGCGACACCCTCCGGGAGTTGCGGAAAAAGTATCCTCAAGATGAGCTCTGGCTGCTGATGGGCACCGATATGTTCCTGACACTCCAGAATTGGCATGAGCCGAAAACCATTATGAAGCTGGCCAATATCTGCGCCTTTGGCCGCACGGAGTCCGACGGGGAGGAGCTTTTTGCGCCCCAGCGGGACTATCTGGCCTCTGAGTTCGGGGCCATTGTCACCACCATCACCCTGCCCAGTCTGGTGGATACCTCCTCTACCCAGCTGCGTGCGCGCCTTGCGGCGGGAGAGCGGCCGGAGGAGCTGGATGAGAGCGTCTACGGCTATATCCTGCGCCATGGGCTTTACGGCACCCACGTCGACCTGAAGCACCTGGGCTGGGAGGATCTGCGCGCCTGCTCCTATTCCATGATCCGCGCCAAGCGCATCCCCCATGTGCGCGGCTGTGAGCAGGAGGCGGTCAAGTTGGCCAGACGCTGGGGCGAAAACGAAGATGATGCCCGGGCGGCAGCCATTCTGCACGACTGCACCAAGTATCTTGACCTGGAAGAACAGTTGTCTTTGTGCAGGAAATATGGTATTATTCTGGACGATTTGGAAAAAGTGGCGGTCAAGCTGCTGCACTCTAAAACCGGCTCTGCTATCGCTCGGTATGAATACGGTATGCCTGACCGGGTGTGTGAGGCCATCTGCTGGCACACCACGGGCAAACCTGATATGACGAAACTGGAGAAGATCCTCTATATTGCCGACTACATGGAGCCCACCCGGGATTTTGACGGGGTGGAGAAACTCCGGGCGCTGGTTTACGAGGATCTGGATGCCGCCGTGCGCCTCGGCCTTGAGATGAGCATTGAGGAGCTGACGGAGCGGGGCGTCCCCGTCCATCCCAATACAGTGGAAGCCCTGCGCTTCCTGACGAAAGGAGAATGACAATGGTCGATTCCATTGTGACCATGGCAGCCGCCGTCAAGGCGCTGGATAAAAAGAAGGGCAAGAACCTGCAGGTGCTCAAGACCGGTGAGCTGACCACGCTGGCCGATTATTTCGTGCTCTGCACCGCCGGTTCCACCACCCAGATCAAGGCCCTGTGCGACATCTGCGAGGAGGCCGTGGAGCAGGCCGGCGGTGAGCTCCACCACAAGGAGGGCTTCCGGGACGGCGGCTGGGTGCTACTGGACTTTTCCGATGTGGTCGTCCATGTGTTCCTTGAGGAGGAGCGGGACTTCTACGATCTGGAGCGGCTCTGGGCCGACGCCCAGCCGGTGGATCTGACCCCGTATCTGATGGACGAGGAGTAATTCCTCTTTCCCGTTTGAGAGAGTAATCTGATAAGAAAGCGTGATAGAAAGTGAAGTACGATTTTACCGCCATTGAGCAGAAGTGGCAGAAGCGCTGGAAGGAGGCCAATGCCTTCCATGCCGTGACCGGCGACACCACCCGCAAGAAGTGGTATGGTCTGGTGGAGTTCCCCTATCCCTCCGGCCAGGGCCTCCATGTGGGCCACGCCCGTCCCTATACCGCAATGGATGTCATCGCCCGCAAGAAACGCATGGACGGCTATAATGTGCTGTTCCCCATCGGCTACGATGCCTTCGGCCTGCCCACGGAGAACTACGCCATCAAGATGCACATTCACCCGGCCAAGGTTACGGAGGACAACATCCATAACTTCCGCAAGCAGTTGGAAATGCTGGGCTATTCCTTCGACTGGGACCGCGAGATCAACACCACCGATCCCAGCTACTATAAGTGGACCCAGTGGATCTTCCTCCAGCTGTTCAAGAAGGGCCTGGCCTATAAGACCAGTATGCCCGTGAACTGGTGCACCTCCTGCAAGTGCGTGCTGGCCAATGAGGAGGTCGTGAACGGTGCCTGCGAGCGCTGCGGCGCTCCCGTTATCCGCAAGGAGAAGAGCCAGTGGATGCTGAAGATCACCGATTATGCCCAGAAGCTGATCGACGGTCTGGACACCGTGGACTTCCTGCCCCGTGTGGTCACCCAGCAGAAGAACTGGATCGGCCGCTCCACCGGCGCAGAGGTCAACTTCAACACCACCGAGGGCGACGTGCTGACCGTCTACACCACCCGGTGCGACACCCTGTTTGGTGCGACCTATATGGTCATCGCCCCCGAGCACGCATATGTGACCAAGTGGGCGGACAAGCTCACCAACTTGGACGAGGTGCAGGCCTATGTCCGCGCCTCTGCCGCCAAGTCCGACTTTGAGCGCACCGAGCTTGCCAAGGAAAAGACCGGCGTCAAGCTGGAGGGCGTTCGTGCCATCAACCCCATCAACGGCAAGGAGATCCCCATTTTTATCTCCGACTACGTTCTGGCCAGCTACGGCACCGGCGCCATTATGGCTGTTCCCGCCCATGATACCCGTGACTGGGATTTTGCCAAGGCCTTTGATCTGCCCATCATTCAGGTCGTCGCCGCCGAGGGTGGGGAAGAGGTGGACGTGCAGAAGGCCGCCTTTACCGATGTAGCCACTGGCGTTATGGTCAACTCCGGCTTCCTGACCGGCATGACCGTGGAAGAGGCCAAGAAGGCCATGATCGAGCATCTGGAGAAGAACGGCATCGGCCACGCAAAGGTCAACTATAAGCTGCGTGACTGGGTGTTCTCCCGTCAGCGCTACTGGGGCGAGCCCATTCCTATCGTGAAGTGCCCCAAGTGCGGCTATGTGCCCCTGCCCGAGGATCAGCTGCCGCTGGTTCTGCCCGAGGTGGAGAGCTATGAGACCACTGACGACGGCGAGTCCCCGCTGAGCACCATGCGCTCCTGGGTGGAGACCACCTGCCCCTGCTGCGGCGGCCCCGCTGAGCGTGAGACCGACACCATGCCTCAGTGGGCCGGCTCCTCCTGGTACTTCCTGCGCTATATGGATCCGCATAATGACAATGCGCTGGCCAGCAAGGAGGCGCT
>CALEQS010000114.1 GCA_937907975.1 uncultured Clostridia bacterium
CCCTTGGGCTTGCCCAGATGGGAGCAGGCGATGACGGCCGCGCCCTGATCCAGCAGATACTGGAGCGTGGGCAGGGCGGCGCGGATGCGTTTGTCATCGGTGATGGCGCCGGTCTTCTTATCCTGAGGCACGTTGAAGTCGCAGCGGCAGAGCACCTTCTTGCCCTTTACGTCGATGTCAGTGACGGTTTTCTTGTTGTAATTCATGCCGAAAAAGCTCCTTTCGAGTGTCGGGCCGGTCAGAATTTCCTGCCCGTGCCCATCTCGCCCTCGCCCAGCAGACCGGGGAAACCGTTCTGCCGCAGCGCTTCGTAGGTGAGAATGGCGACAGAGTTTGCCAGATTCAGGCTTCTTGCGTTTTCATACATGGGAATGCGGATGCATTTTTCCCGGAACTGCTCCCGGAAATCCAGCGGCAGTCCGGCAGTCTCTTTGCCGAAGAACAGCCAACTGTCCGGCGAGAACCGGGCCGCGGAGTAGTCCTGCGGCGCCTTGGTGGTGGCCAGCCAGAGGTCCTCCGACGTCTCTGGGTGAGCGGCGAACAGCGCGTTCAGGTCGTCCCAGACGTGCAGATCCACCATGGGCCAGTAATCCAGCCCGGCGCGGCGCACGGCCTTTTCGCTGATGTCAAAGCCCAGCGGACGCACCAGATGCAGCCGGGAACGGGTGGCCGCGGCGGTGCGGGCGATGTTCCCGGTGTTCTGTGGGATCTCCGGTTCCACCAATACCAAATTCAGCACCAAACCACCCCTTTTTAAACCAAGGCCATTTTAATACTTACTGCACGGAAATTCAACCTCAAAAGCATAAAAATTTTGGTTTTGGTCAAGATTTTATCAAAAAATGTTCGCGGTTTTAAATTGAACTTTTGCCAAACTGTTTTATGTTTCTGCGAAAAAATGTACTTTTTGGAAGAAATGACGGATACGAAGCAATTTGGGCCGGTCTATGCCGGAGCCCGGTTATGATCTGCCGCCGGGTGAGTGCGTAGAGTAATCGACAGTTCACAGATGCGATTTGTTTTAAGAACACAATATTGAGGGCGATGTTTAATTTTGAAAACTAGAGTCAACCGGGGCAAATTGTTATAATGTGACCATTCCAAACCACCGGTTTGTGATTTTGAATCAAAGGAGCGAACACTTATGAAGTTTCAGAATATTGTCCTGATCGGCGGCGGCGTGCTGGGCAGCCAGATCGCCTACCAGACCGCCTACGCGGGCTTCCACACCACCATCTATCTGCGCAGTGAGGCATCCATCGAGCGGGCCAGGCCCAAGGTGGCGCGGCTGCATGAGATCTACCGCGCCGAGCTGACCGCCGCCAAGGCGGGCGGCGGCCCGGTGAGCCGGGGCCTTGTGTTCAATGAGAGCGATCTCTCCAAGGTGGATTTCGACCAGCTGCTGGCCAATGCCGACCGGGCCTTTGAAGAACTCAATTACTGCACCGACCTGGCCGAGGCGGTAAAGGATGCGGATCTGGTCATCGAGGCGCTGGCGGAGAATCCCCGGACCAAGATCGAGTTCTATGAGAAGATGGGCCCGCTTCTGCCGGAAAAGACCATCATCGCCACCAATTCCTCCACCCTCCTGCCCAGCGTGCTGGCACCGTCCACCGGACGGCCGGAGAAGTTCCTGGCCCTCCACTTTGCCAACAGCATCTGGCGCGGCAACACTGCCGAGATCATGGGCCATGCGGGCACTGATCAGGCGGCCTACGATCAGGTGGTGGACTTCGCCGTCCAGATTGGCATGATCCCGCTGAAGCTCAAGAAGGAACAGCCGGGCTATATTCTGAATACCCTGCTGGTGCCCTTCCTGAACGCGGCGGAGTATCTGCTGGTCAATGACATCTCCGATGTGGAGACCATCGACAAAACCTGGATGCTGGCCACCGGCGCCCCCATGGGCCCCTTCCGCATCCTCGATGTGGTGGGCATCACCACGGCCTATAACATCGTCAGCAATGCCCCGGATGCCAAGGACCCCACCTCTCTCAGCGGCCGCATCGCCAAAATGCTCAAGGAGGAATACCTCGATAAGGGCAAGACCGGCCTCAGCGCGGGCGAGGGTTTCTACAAGTATAACTGAACTATATAATAAAATGAACAGCGGGCGGACTTCCTATGGAAGTCCGCCCGCTGTTTGCTGTCATTTCGGACAATGCCTTGTTTACAGCCTCATATAAAGAAGCGGATAATTGCCGCCCTGTTCATCCTTTTCCGTACGCTTCCAGGTGTGGAAGCCGAGGTGTTCATAGAATCCGACGGCCTGTGGATTCTGCTCGTTGACAGTCAGGTTTGTCACGCCATAGTGTTCCATGCCCAGCCGGAGCATCTGCCGGCCCAGCCCCTTTCCGCGTACAGCGGGATCGAGAAACAGCATCTCCAGCGTGCCGTTTTCGATGCCCATAAAGCCGACGAATGCGCCGGAGCCGTCCTGGGCGGTGAGGAGATGGGCAACCTGTTCCAGCGCGGAGGGCACACAGCGGCGGATCTCCATGATCTCGGGTTCGGAGAGAAAAAGGTGGGTGACCCGGATGGAGCGCGCCCAGACCTCAGTGAGCGTCTGGATCAGCTCCGGTGTGCGCGCAGCCTGCTCAGAAATGTGCATAAATAGCTCCCTTATATACGGCAGAAGCCGCCCCATGCAGGGCATGGGGCGGCTGAATGTTGAAAAGCGGGTGTGTTAAATGGTGCAGCCGTTATCGACCACCATGACCTGACCGTTGACGGCCTTGGACTCGTCGCTGGCGAAGAACAGGATGGCATAGGCCTGATCGTCCGCGGAGACCTCGGGCACAGTGGCGTCAAAGTGGCGGTTGCACTGAGCGGCAAACTCGGCGTCGAAGGTGGCCACAGCCTCGGGGGTGTTCAGCTCGGTGGGGGTGGGGCCGGGGGCCACAGAGTTGCAGCGGATGCCGGTGCCGGCGAACTGAATGGCCACATTCTTCGTCATGGCAATGACGGCGGCCTTTGCGGCAGAGTAGGAGATGCCGGCGTTGCAGCCCACGCCGCCGATGGAGGAGATGTTGACAATGGAACCGCTGTGGGCCTTCTCCATGTAGGGCAGGACTTCCTTCATCATGTAGTACACGCTGTACTGATCGACTTTGATGACGTGATCCCACCAGTCGATGTCGCAGCGGGTGATGGGACGGTGCTTATCGGCAATGCCGGCGTTGTTGACCAGCACGTCGATCTTGCCGAAGGCGGCGATGGCCTCCTTGACGACCTTCTGGCAGTCCTCATAGATGCTCACGTCTGCGGAGACGGAGATGACCTTGACGCCCTTGGCGGCGCACTCGGCCTCCACTTCTTTCAGCTTGTCCAGGCGGCGGGCGACCAGAACCAGATCGCTGCCCTCGTCAGCGAAGATCTCAGCGGTGCGCTTGCCGATGCCGGAGTTGGCACCGGTGACGATAGAAACTTTTCCATTCAAACGACCCATGATTCATACATCCTTTCCAT
>CALEQS010000115.1 GCA_937907975.1 uncultured Clostridia bacterium
GTAGCCGCCCAGCAGGGCATAGCGGCCGGAGGCGAAATCGCCGGTGACATACAGACCTTCCACCGTGTGCTTCCGGTCGGCGGCATAGGCCTCCATTCTGCCGTTCACGCGCACACCGCCGAAGGCACCGTCTGTGCCGGGGGATGCCTTGATGGCAAAGTAGGGCGCAGTGTTGATGGCCGCCAGCGCGTCCGCCGGTTTTGCAAATTCCCAGTCCCTCCCTTCTGCACAGGCACGGCTGTAGTTTGCGACGGTTTCCAGAAGGTTGGACCGGTCAACGCCGATCTGATCCGCCAGATCTTCCAGCGTATCAGCACGGTAAATGCCCTTTGGATGTTTGGCAAAGATGGCGTCCATCTGCGCCCGGACGGCGTCCATGTCCTGCGTGATATTCGGGTCGCCCATGACCTCCAGCAGATGGGGCTCCAGCTCAACGTGGGGCAGTTGGGATGTGGCCATGATGCAGTTCATATCGAAGATCTGATACGCCGCCAGCCCCGGCTGACGCGCCTGCACCACGCCGTCCCTGAAGTAGGACAGATGGCTCAGCGGCTCACTGCAATAGCGTCTGCCGTTCTGATTGACCGTGATGACATAACGGCTCTGGAGCATGGCGTTCACGATGCTGAACTCCGGTCCATGGATGGAACGCGGTGGCATCGGCCCCATAAAGCGGATGCAGAAGCTGTCATAGTCCACGAAAGCGCCGGCGTGCTCTGCAATGGGGATGCCGTCACCGGTGTAGGCCGGGTTGGTGTGGGGCGTCATTTCCAACGCCTTGAGTGAAAACTCCGGGCACACCTTCTGGGCGATCTTCTCGTTGCAGATCCAGCTGCCTGTGGCAAGAATGCAGGCCCTGCATTCTACCCGCAGCTGCTCACCATTCTGCTCGGCCAGCACAGCGGCGATCCTGCCGCCCGACATCTCCACGTCCACGGCCTTCGTCTGGGTCAGCAGCTCTACGCCGTACTGCGCCGCCTTATCCCGCATCGTGTCCATGACCATGCGTCCGAAAGTGCGCTTCTGGTGGTTGTCGGCCTGCGGCCCGACGGGATCAAATTCGTTTGGAAAGAGATACTTGCCGGGGTAGACCTGCTCGGCCAACGACGGTTCCAGTTCCATCAGCCAGTCCACAAACTCGCCTGTTGCCCGGACGGAGTTGGCGGCCAGTTCCGGCTCGACCTGCCAGAACATCTCGTCCTGCACCAGCCTGATATAGTCGATGGTCTGGCACTGAATGCCGCGTTCTTTCTGCCATTTGCTGTCAAAGGTGCGCATGAAGGTGGCGAAATTCGCGCCGCCGCCGGTCATCTTGCTTTTTTCCAGCACGATGACTTTTTTCTTCCCGTGTTCGGCGGCTCTCAACGCGGCCACCATACCGCTTCCACCACCACCCAGCACCACAATATCGCAGGTTACTGTTTTCATCTTTCCACTCCTTCTTGTCATATTTTCTTGTCGCATTTGCACAATTTATTTTCATGTCCGCTTTTCCTATGTGTCAATCTTAACAGCCAAAACGTATCTTGTCTTTATTATCACCGGACAAAACCGTCCTGACGCTCCGCATTTTTTGAAGCCGCCGCATACCAAAGCCAGCCGTATCTGTCTCACATCCACAAAAGCGGACAGGCAAATTGCACTTTCTGACAAAACCGCTGTATTGAAGGACAATGACTGACGCTCAAAATAAGATCGAATCAAATTCGCTCCAATTGTCCATTACGACAAAACGGGGTGATTTTTTTATCTGACCTCTATAATGACTTCTCCCGTCAGGCCACTATAATTGGTAGTAAGCTGCAAATATCAAAGGAGCTGACTTTATGAAGCAAAGCAAGAAACCCCTCATTATAACAATGCTGCTGGTCTCCCTGTTCCAGATGGGCATGGTGGCGCTGTCACCGGTGGTGGCATCCATCACCACCGCATTTCCCGGCACGTCTCAGACCGTGGCTCAGCTGGCCATGACCTTCCTGTGTCTGGTGCTGGTGGTGTTCGCCCTGTTTTCCGGAGCAATTGCCCAGCACTTTGGCCGCCGGTTCATGTGCGCCGCCGGTATGCTGCTGTGCGCGGTGGCCGGTCTATGCGGCACATTCTTTACCGTCGGATTGTGGGCGGTCTACCTCTGGTCGGCGTTTCTGGGTGCGGGCACCGGACTGTTTGTCCCCGCCGTGTCCAGCATGATGATCGACTATTTGAGCGATGATGAGCGTTCCAAGGTTGCCGGACTCCAGACCGCCTGCGTCAACCTGGGCGGTATGCTGCTCAGCTTTTTCTCCGGTATTCTGGCTACACAGCGTTGGTGCAACGCCTATCTGGTGTTTCTGGCCGCCGCGCCGGTACTGATGCTGTCGCTGAAGTGCATTCCGGCGGAGCCCAAGCAGGAAAAGGTGCAGGCCGCCGCTGACCAGACGAAATCGAAGATCCCCGCCGCTGTCTGGCTGGCGGCGCTCCAGACCTTCCTGTTCGCCATCCTCTATTTTGCCTTCTCCACGAATGTCTCTCTCCTGATCTCCGAGCGTGCGCTGGGCGGCACTTCCCTTTCCGGCACGGCTACCTCGGTATTCATGCTGGGCGGCTGTCTGTTCGGTTTTATTTTCAATAAGGTAATGCGCACCTGCAAAGGTGCGACCCCCTGCGTGGCCTTTCTGCTGGTGGCGGCCAGTTATCTGCTGATCTACTTCACTGACAGCGTCGGCGCTCTGATGGTCGGTGCATTTGTCGGCGGCGGCAGTCTGAGCCTGATCTTCCCTTACTTTCTGATCGCCATTGCCGGAAAGGTGGATGCCTCTGTCTCCGTCATCTCCTCCTCCCTGATCCTGTCTGTGGGGCCGAACCTGGGTTCCTTTGTCTCCCCAATGATCCTGACAAATATCTCCAACGCAGTGTTTGGCCCTGTCGTAGCCGCGCGCTTCCTGCTGGCCGCCATTGCCGCTATTGTGATGGCTGTGCTCCTGTTCCTGCTCCAGCTCAGAAAGAAAGGATGAATATAAATGAAATACGAAAAGCTATTCCAGCCCCTTCAGGTCAACGGTGTGACTCTGAAAAACCGCATCATCGCCTCTCCCACCTCCATGTCCGGCTTTGACTCCAACGGCTATTACAATGAGGAAGCTTACAACTATTTTCGCATGAAGGCCGTGGGCGGCGCGGCCATGGTCATCGTGGGCGAGGTCATGGTGGATCTGGAAAACGGCCGCTCCCACCCGGTGCAGTGCGGCATTGACGATCCCAACGCCATGATCCCCCTGCGCAATCTGGCCAACGCCATCCACGAGGGCGGCGCGCTGGCCTCCGTTGAGCTGGATCACGGCGGATGTCTTGCTGGTCCTGAGTTCCTGCATGGCCGCAACGCCAAGGGTCCCAGCTCCTTCACCGACGAGTGGGGCGACACCTGCGATGAGATGACCGAGGAGGACAT
>CALEQS010000116.1 GCA_937907975.1 uncultured Clostridia bacterium
TCAGCCTGCGGGAAAAACCCATCATGGTGCTGGCGGCACTGGGCAAGAACCTGCGCCAGCTCTATACCGCCCGCCTGGCCCTGGAGTCGGGCAAGGGAACGCCGGCGCTGGTGGAGATGTGGAACATGAAAACGAGCTGGCAGGCCAATAAGCTGATGCAGAGCGCCCGGCGCTGTCCGCTGGACTGGTGCCGCCGGGCGGTGGCGCTGGCCGGGGAGGCAGACCTTGCCATGAAGAGCACCGGCCGGGATCAGGAAGATGTGCTGACTGAGCTGATGCTCCGGCTGGCCAACGGGTGAGCGCCATGCTGAAGATCAAAGAGGCAATCATCGTCGAGGGCCGCTACGACCAGAATACCCTCTCCCAGCTGGTGGATACCCTCATCATTCCGACTCAGGGCTTCGGCATTTTCAAGGATAAGGATAAGGCCGCCATGCTCCACCAGGTGGCGGAGAAGCGGGGCGTTATCGTGCTCACCGACAGCGACGGGGCGGGCTTTGTGATCCGCAATCACCTGAAGGGCATCCTGCCCCCGGACAAGGTGAAGCACGCCTATATTCCCGACCTCTACGGCAAGGAGCGCCGCAAGCGCACCCCCGGTAAGGAGGGCAAGCTGGGCGTGGAGGGAATGCGCCCGGAGGTGCTGGAGCGCAGTCTCCGTGCCGCCGGAGCCACCATTCTGGGTGAGACAGCGCCGGAGGAGACCACACGCCATATCACGAAGCAGGACCTCTACGCGGACGGCTTCTCCGGCCGGCCGGACAGCGGCGCACGCCGGGCGGCCCTGCTCAAGCGGCTGGAGCTCCCCGAACACCTGACCGCCAAGGCTCTGCCTCAGGTGCTGGACAGTCTGCTCACCTTTGAGGAATACCGCGCGATCGTGGATGAACTGTAAAACGCAAAGTGCCGCCCTTGGGCGGCACTTTTTTCATGCCCGGTTCGACACAAGGCGGCGGAAAAGCGCCGCGCTTCGTCAGATTTATCTGAAAAATCTCGCCGCACCTGTCGAATGGAGAAGAACGATTCTGCTGGAAAAACGTGTGAAAAGCCGTATAATTCTCCCATAGAACACCTTTGGGAGGGATCATTTTGGATTCTATTTTATATGCGGTCCGGGCCTATCTGGACCTGAACGGAAAGCCCCATCTGCTGGAATACTGCCTGCTGGTGGAGCAGGGCACGCCGGTGCGCTACGGCGTGTCCATCGGGGAGCGGGGCGGCAGTTGCGAGCGCGTGCGCGACCTGACCACCCGACGGGAGCGGGCGGAGCAGGTGCTGTCTCTGCTGGCCCAGGGCGTGGCCTCGCCGGTGCACCTGCGGGATATTGTGGAGGATCTGCTGTAATTACATAGGCTTTTCTTTTTCGGGGCGCTGTGCTATACTGCTGTGAAAGCCGGCAGGGAGGTGCCCTATGAATTATTCCTATCTGGATCTGTTTTTCTATTTTCTGATCTACTCGTTTTTAGGCTGGGCGGCGGAGGTCGTATTCTTTGCGGTGCGGGATCACAAGCTGCGCAACCGCGGCTTCTTCAACCTGCCCTTCTGCCTGTCCTACGGCGTAGTGATGGACATCCTGATCGTTATGCTGCCCACAATGAACGGCAGGTATTTTGAACAGTATATTGCATCGTTGGTAGTGGCCAGCGTGGTCACGTTCCTGTCCGCCGCGCTGGCCAAGCGGGTCAGCCGGACAGTACTGTGGCAGTATCAGGAGAACAACCTGTTTTCGGGCCGCAGAAAACAGCTGCTGCTGGGTCTGCTTCACGGCCTGGCGTTTTACGCGGCCTATCTTCTGCTGCATCCGCTGATTTTCACCGTGGTAGAGCTGCTGCCCAATCTGGTCATCGGCATCATCTCGCTGGTGCTGGCCGTCCTGCTGGCGGCGGATTTTGTCACCATCCTGGTCATTCTACGCCGGGGCCGCACCCCGGAGGCGGTGGAGGAGCTCCGACAGGAGAGCCGGAAGCAGACGCTGGCCCAGCGCATCTGCCATGCGATTTGGCATCGTCTGGACAGAGCTTACCCCGAATGGGACGCGATGGAGCACCCGGAGGGAAAACCCGTCTTTGCCGAGGGCGTCTGCTTCGACAAACTGGTATGGGTCTTTCTCATCACGTCCTTTCTGGGCGACATCATTGAGACGTTTTACTGCCGCATCGTCGGCGGCACCTGGATGAGCCGATCCAGTCTGGTCTACGGCACCTTCAGCGTGGTCTGGGGCATCGGCGCAGTGGTGCTTACCGTGGTGCTCCGCCGGCTGGCGGGGAAGGAGGACCGCTATATCTTCCTGGCCGGGTGCGTGATCGGCGGCGTGTATGAATACCTGTGCAGTGTGTTCACCGAGTATGTGTTCGGCACCACCTTCTGGGATTACAGCGATATGCCCTTCAACTTCGGCGGGCGCACTAACCTGCTGTTCTGCATCTTCTGGGGGCTGCTGGCGGTGGCGTGGATGAAGTTGCTCTATCCGCCCATCAGCCATCTGGTGGAGAAGATCCCGCCGGTGACTGGCAAAGTGCTGACGTGGATCGTGCTGGTGCTGCTGATCCTGGATGCCATTCTGAGCGCAGGCGCCATGCTCCGCTATGTGGCCCGCCAGAGCGACCCCACCGCGCACAACGCGGTGGAGCAGTTCCTCGATATGGCCTACCCGGATAGGTTCATCCAGTGGCTGTGGCCGAATATGAATATTTCCTGATTTAGAATAGCAAAACAGCATCCGTATGCGTTGCATACGGATGCTGTTTTGCTTCAGTCTGTCGAAAAAGTGAAATCTGTATTGCTTGCGTGCAAGAGCCTCGCAGAG
>CALEQS010000117.1 GCA_937907975.1 uncultured Clostridia bacterium
TGTGAATTTACCATTGCTTCACATTTACCTCAGGAATGTATGCTAGAATATATGCAACGAATCACGAAAGAAAAAGGAGGTCGGCTCTATCTATGAGTATCATTGGCATTGATCTGGGTACGACCAACAGCTGCGTGGCTGTGATGGAAGGCGGAAAGCCGGTCATTATCCCCAATGCCGAGGGCGCACGCACAACGCCCTCGGTCATTGCGTTCACGAAAAATAGCGAGCGGCTGGTGGGCGAGCTGGCCCGACGGCAGGCGGTCACCAACCCGGACGGCACCGTGGCCTCTATCAAACGCCAGATGGGCACGGATTACCGCATTGAACTGGGAGGGCGCAAGCGCACGCCGCAGGAACTGTCCTCCCTCATTCTTCAGAAGCTCAAGCACGATGCCGAGAATTATCTTGGAGAGCCGGTGACGGAGGCTGTCATCACGGTGCCCGCCTACTTCAACGACGCTCAGCGGCAGGCCACAAAGGACGCCGGGCGGATCGCCGGACTGACGGTGCGCCGCATCATCAATGAGCCCACTGCCGCTGCGCTGGCCTATGGACTTGACCACGAAGCCGATCAGAAGATCATGGTCTATGATCTGGGCGGCGGCACCTTCGATGTGTCCGTCATTGAGATCGGCTCCGGCGTCATTGAGGTGCTGGCCGTTTCCGGTGACAATAATCTGGGCGGCGATGACTTCGACAAACGGCTGGCCAACTATATGATCGGCGAGTTCAAGATGCAGACCAAGCTCAACCTGCTCAAGGATCCCGCCGCCATGCAGCGGGTACTGGAGGCGGCAGAAAAGGCGAAGATCGAGCTCTCCTCCGCTCAGTCTACCGAGGTGAACCTTCCCTTCCTCGCCCAGGCCAAGGCAGGCCCCGCCCATTTGCAGATGACCATTACCCGTCAGAAGTTCAATGAACTGACCCGGGATCTGATCGAACGCACCACCATTCCGGTCCACACCGCGCTGAACGACGCAGGGCTGTCCTTCTCCCAGTTGAGCAAGGTGCTGCTGGTGGGCGGCTCTACCCGCATCCCGGCGGTGGCCGACCATGTACACCACCTGACCGGTCTTCAGCCCAACCGCGGCCTGAATCCGGATGAGTGCGTCGCCATGGGCGCCGCCATTCAGGGCAGCACCTTAGGCGGACTCTCTCCGTTTAATGGTGAGATCCTGCTGCTGGATGTCACCCCCCTCTCCCTGTCCATCGAGACAGTGGGCGGTGTCGCCACCCGGCTCATCGAGCGCAATTCAAAGCTGCCGGTGCGCTACTCCCAGATCTTCACCACCGCCGCCCCCTTCCAGACCAGCGTGGAGATCCATGTTTTGCAGGGCGAACGCCCCATGGCCAAGGACAACAAGACCATCGGCAAATTCCGGCTCACCGGCATCCGGCGGGCAGCACAGGGCATTCCGCAGATCGAAGTGACCTTCGACATCGACGCCAACGGCATTTTAAAGGTGTCCGCCAAGGATCTGGCCTCCGGCCGGGCGCAGGAGATCACTATTACAGCCAGTTCCAATCTCTCCAATACGGAGATCGACGAAGCCATTCAGGATGCCCGGCAGTATGCCGCACAGGACGATCTGCGCCGCGCGCTTATGGAAGAACGGCGCGAGGCAGAACAGCTGGTCGCCCGTGTCGATCAGGCGCTCCGGGAGCAGGGCAAAGGACTGGACCGCAAGCTGACCCGGGAGCTGAAAAATCAGATGTCTGCCGTGTCCAAGTGTGTCACCCGTATCAAGCCGGACAAGCTGGACGAAAGTCAATTAAATGACCTGCGTGCGGCGGTCGTTCAGCTGAAGAATTCCCCCGCTCTGGCCGCACTGGGAGGTGTAAACTGAAATGATCCGTCTAAGCATTGAACTGGATGATGTAGATTTTGACCGGCTGATCGAACAATATCTGCCTATGATCGGCGATCAGCTGCGCGCCAGCGGCAACCCGGTGGGAATGCTGCTGTCTAACGGAATGTCCACCCCCATGGCAAAGGGTATTCTGCGCACCCTGAGCCAGGACAAAAAAGAACAGCTGGCCGCTGACCTCATCAACGGCAACGCCGCAAAGCTGACTGCCGCGATTGAAAAAACGGCCGCTGAGAAGGGCTTTCAGGCAAAGGTCCGCAAGCTGGAAGCACGGCAGGAACCTTGATTTACATAACAAAAGCGCTGGATGCAAATGCATCCAGCGCTTTTGTTATTTCAGATCAAATTTGACGACCACCAGCCGGTACCACAGGTAGCGGAAAAAGTTCCAGATGAGCCATACCTCCATTTTGAGATAATGCGGCAGATCCCGCAGGCGGAATCTTCGTTTGTTCAGCGCACCTTTCTTCAGCAGGTCGAACGCCTCATGCATTCCCTGATCCCATTCCCGGCCATAGCCCTGCCGATGGAAGCGCCAGCGCTTTAAGAGGTAGCCAAACAGCTGCGGCAGAAAGTTTATGATGCACATGAGCCGTGGCTGATTCTTCAAAAGCACCAGAATGCCGTTGCGGCCGTTCTGAAGGGCTTTGAAGCCATTATACCGCACCGCGCCGGTGGAGGCCCCGCAGATATGATAGCACTTTGCCGTCGGGCAGAGCACGCTTTTATAGCCCGCATTATTGGCCCGCCACGCCAGATCCACATCTTCGTTATAGGCAAAGAACGTCTCATCAAAAAGGCCGATTTCATCCAGAATGGACTTGCGATAGAGCGACGCACCGCCGCAGGCGGAGAAGATGCGCTTTTCATGTGTGTAACGCTTTACGCTCCGGCCATCCCCGTCCTTGCAGGCAAAGCCGATCCAAGTCATGTAGTCTCCAGCGTCGTCGGCCAGCTCCCGCTCATAGTGGCGGATCATCAGGCTCTGAACGGCGAATATTTTCTCGTCCCGCTCCGCAGTGCGGATGAGCTCGCTCAGCCAGTCCGGCTCCGCGAAGGCATCGTTGTTGAACAGCACCACATACTTGCCCTTTGCCAGTTGAATGCCCTGATTGACCGCATGGGAAAAGCCGGTGTTCTCACCATTTTCGATCAATGTAAAATTGTCCCGCGTGCAGTAGCTTCTCGCCTGCTCCAGACTTTCGTCCGTGGAGCCGTTGTCCACGATGATGAGCTCGAAGTCCTGCTCCGTCTGAGCGTAGACCGACTCGATGGAGTCCCGGAGCCAGCCCTTTCCGTTGATATTTGGGATCACAATGGTCGCTTTCATGGCACAAATTCATCCTTAATTGATTAAATGACTGTGTCAGTATAGCACATTTTCCCACAAATGGACAAGGGCTTTTGCTCAAGCCGGGCACTGCATCCCCGTGTGGTCGATCGTATAGCTCCCCTTCAGGATCAGCTCAGAGATCGGCACGAAGGTATAACCCTCACCGATCAGCGTTTTCAAAATAGCTTCCAGTGCGTCCGGGGTGTACTTTGCATCATTGTGGCAGAGGATGATGCCGCCCGGGGCCGCCTTGGAGGTGACTCGCTCCAGAATACTGGCGGCAGTGGAACTTTCTTTCCAGTCCAGACTGTCGATGGACCACTGGATGGGCTCCATGCCCAGTGAGCGCACCGCGTTGATGACATGGTCATCGTAGTCGCCGTACGGGCACCGGATCAGCGTAGGCCGCACCCCGGTGAGCGCCTCGATCTTATCATTGCAGGCCTCGATCTCCTTGAGAATGGTCTCAGTGGAACATTTGGTGAAATAGGGGTGGGTATCTGAGTGATTCATCACCTCGTGTCCCGCTTCCGCCAGCTTCTTGACTTCCTCCGGGTAAGTGTCCACCCACTGGCCCACCAGAAAAAAGGTCGCCTTCACGTTATATTTACCCAGGATCTCAATGAGCGCATCCGTGTCATCCGCACCCCACGCCGCATCAAAGGAGATGGATATTTTCTTCTCCCCTTCCGCTGGCTGGACGCAGTAAATGGGCAGCTGGCGCGCCGCGGCAGACGCCCAGACCGCCGCTGGACTGTTCACTGCCCAGAACATTCCGGCAGCCAGGATCAGGCAGCCTACCGCCGTCCACACTTTTTTTCGCAGCACAAAAATTCTCATTTTTCACACTCCCTCCGCTTGTGTTAAATTTATGTGCACTTCCCCGCCGAAATGCCACAATTTTTTCTTCAATTCTTTGCCATACTGCGACTTTCTTCGTTCAGTTTTGGCAAAATACGCTTTTACACTTCATCCAATTTTACTTGACTTATAATTTTTACAGTTATATAATTTGCACAAGAAATACTCATTCTCTTTTTCCTAGAGAAAACGGGCCGGAAGAGCCCGTGCGGAGACGGAGGTAATCATCCATGACTGCAAAAAAACAGAGCGCATCCGATGCAAGAGTCGCCCGTTTTTTGGGTGGCTGCTCCGATGATGCCTACACCTTTCTGGGCGCACATCCTGACACGGTAAACGGGCAGGAGGGCTACCGCTTCCGGGTCTGGGCCCCCAACGCAGTGTCCGTCAGCCTGATGGGCAACTTTAACGACTGGGACCCGGAAAACTGCCCGATGCAGCACACCGAGGGCGGCATCTGGGAAATTTTCCAGCCGGGGATGCAGCGGTACGACATCTACAAATATGTGATCCACACCAGAGACGGCCGCCTGCTGGCCAAGGCCGATCCCTATGCCTTTCACGCCGAGACCCGGCCGGACACCGCATCGAAGATCTATGACATCTCCGGCTATGAATGGGGCGACGCCAACTGGCTGGAGCAGCGGCGCAAAAAGCCGCTCTACCACAAGCCGCTGAATATCTACGAGGTGCATCTCGGCTCCTGGCGGCGGACGGCAGACAACGAATTTCTCTCCTACCGGGACACCGCCGAATATCTGGCACCCTATGTGAAGGAAATGGGCTACACCCATGTGGAGTTTATGCCCATTACGGAATATCCGCTGGATATGTCCTGGGGCTATCAGGTGACCGGCTACTTTGCCCCCACCTCCCGCTATGGCACGCCCCACGACTTCATGTATCTGGTGGATCAGCTCCATCAGGCAGGCGTCGGCGTCATTCTGGACTGGGTCCCCTCCCATTTTCCGAAGGATGCCTTTGGGCTCTACGAATTTGACGGCACCCCCTGTTATGAGTACGCCGATATGCGCAAGGGTGAGCATCAGGAGTGGGGCACCCGGGTGTTTGACTACGGGCGCAACGAAGTGAAGAGCTTTCTCTTCTCCTCCGCCATGTACTGGCTCAATGAATACCACATCGACGGCCTGCGGGTGGATGCCGTTGCCTCCATGCTCTATCTGGACTACGGCCGCAGCGCCGGAAACTGGATTCCAAATCAGTACGGCGGACACGAAAACCTGGAGGCTGTCGCTTTCCTGCGCCAGCTCAACAGTCTGGTGTTCAAGTGGCACCCGGATGTGCTGATGGTCGCCGAGGAGTCCACCTCCTGGGAGCACGTCACCGGCCCGCTGGAACAGAGCAACACCGCGCTGGGCTTCAACTTTAAGTGGAATATGGGCTGGATGAACGACGCGCTCCACTATCAGAAGATGGACCCCTACTTCCGTCAGTTCAACCATCGGGATCTGACCTTCCCGCTGGTCTACGCCTTCAGCGAAAACTTCATTCTGCCCATCAGCCACGACGAAGTGGTGCACATGAAGGGCAGTATGCTGGGCAAGATGCCCGGCGACAATGAGGCCAAATTTGCCGGTGTCCGGGCCTTCTATGTCTACATGATGACCATGCCCGGCAAAAAGCTCAACATCATGGGCACTGAGATCGGTCAGTTCAATGAGTGGCACTACGAATACTCGCTGGACTGGCACCTGATGCAGTACCCGGAGCACCAGAAGCATCAGGCCTACTTCAAGGCGTTGAACGCCCTGTACCTCTCCCGCAGTGAGCTGTGGGAGCTGGACGACAGCTGGGACGGCTTCCAATGGGTGGAACCGGACGACGCCACCGGCAATACGCTGATCTACCTGCGCAAAGATCGTAAAAAGAACACACTGCTGATTGCGGTGAACTTCTCCCCCATTGATCGGAAGGGTTACTGCATGGGCGTTCCTACGGCGGGCACCTATGAGACGCTGCTGAACTCTGACGATGAGGCCTTTGGCGGCCGGGGCCGGGGCGATCATGCTCCCCTCAAGACCAAGCCCATTCCCTGCCACGGCTTTGACCAGTCGCTGCAGGTGGACCTGCCCCCGCTGAGCGGCGTGATCCTGCGGTGCAGCCGAAAGAATCCGGTGCGCAAAAAGAAGACTGACACAGCGGCAAAGGGCAAACGCCCCGCTGCGAAGAAAAAAACAGCAAAACACGGTTGACCAGCCTGAGAGAGCTTGTCTCCGTTTCTGCATAAAATGTGCGAGAGGTGATTTTTCAATATGAAAAAGGAAATGGTTGCCATGCTGCTGGCCGGCGGACAGGGCTCGCGCCTGTACGCTTTGACCAGCCACGTGGCCAAGCCCGCCGTCCCCTTCGGCGGGAAGTACCGCATCATCGACTTTCCCCTGTCCAACTGCGTCAATTCCGGCATTGACACAGTCGGCGTGCTGACCCAGTATCAGCCGCTGAAACTGAACTCCTATCTGGGCAATGGCCAGCCCTGGGATCTGGACCGCTCCGACGGCGGTCTGCACGTCCTGCCCCCCTATGTGGAGAAGGGTGATGTGGGCACTTGGTTCAAAGGTACCGCCAACGCCATCTATCAGAATATCAATTTCATTGATGAATATGATCCCGAGTATGTGCTGATTCTGTCCGGCGACCACATCTATAAGATGGACTACGCCCAGATGCTGGCCCACCACAAGGCACAAAAGGCCACCGCCACCATCTCTGTGCTGGAGGTCACCATGGAGGAGGCCACCCGCTTCGGCATCATGAACGTGGATGAGAACGACACCATCTACGAATTTGAGGAGAAGCCCGCCCATCCCAAGAGCAATCTGGCCTCCATGGGCATTTACATCTTCACCTGGTCCAAGCTGCGTCAGTATCTGATCGACGACGAGAACGATCCTGAGTCCTCCAATGATTTCGGCAAGAACATCATTCCCGCCATGCTGGCCAACGGTGAAAAGATGACCGCGTACCGCTTCAAGGGCTACTGGAAGGACGTGGGCACGATCCAGTCTCTCTGGGATGCCAATATGGATATGCTGGACGTCAACAACCCCAACGGCATCAACGTCTATGACAAGGAATGGCAGATCTTCGCCCGCAACCCGATCCGGCCCCCGCACATGACCGGAGCCAGCGCCATCGTCTCCGATTCGTTGGTCACTGACGGCTGCAAGATCTATGGCGATGTGGAGCACTCTGTGCTGTTCCACTCCGTCACCGTGGAAAAGGGTGCCACTGTCAAGGACTCCGTCATTATGCCCAACACGGTCATCAAGGCCGGTGCAGTCGTCGATCACGCCATTGTGGCCGAAAACGCAGTCATCGGCGTGGCCGCTCAGGTGGGCGTACCCACCAAGGACGGCAGCCGCGGCGTGGTCGTGGTCGCCGAAGGCGTCGAGCTGAAGCCCGGCGTCGAGATCCCTTACGGCGCTATGTGCACCGAATCTCCGAAAGGTGGTGACGAGGAATGACCACTCAGCTGCACGGCATTCTGTTCGCCTATCGTGATAACCCCCATCTGCGTGAGCTGACCAGTCACCGCACCGTCGCCTCCATCCCCTTTGGCGGCCGCTACCGCATGATCGACTTCATGCTCTCCAACATGGTCAACGCCGGCATTGTGGACATCGGCGTCGTCATGCAGGAGAAGTGCCAGTCGCTGCTGGATCATCTGGGCAGCGGCAAGGACTGGGATCTGGCCCGCAAGCGCGGCGGCCTGAGAGTGCTGCCCCCATTCAAGACTCAGGCACGCAACTTCCGCGGCAAGATGGAAGCGCTTTACGGCGTTTATAGCTATGTAGAGGACATCAAGCAGGAATATGTGGTCATGGCAGACGGCGACGTGGCCTGCAACATCGACCTGGAGGCCGTATTCCAGTCCCATCTGGAAAGCGGTGCGGACATCACCGCCGTCTGCACCACCAATCTCTCCGGTGATCCAAAGCTGTCCACTTATTTTAAGATCAATGACACAGGCCGCATCGTCGATGTGCTGGACGGCCCCCACTCCCCCGAGGGCTATGAGTCGCTGAAGGTGTACATTCTCTCCACCAAGAAGCTGCTGGAACTGCT
>CALEQS010000118.1 GCA_937907975.1 uncultured Clostridia bacterium
TTGGCAGCAAAAAGATTATTTTATTTCATTGTACGCTTGACGGGGCGCGGTTCATATGCGGGCGAGCACAGGGTGTTTACCTATGCCTCCTGGGTGCTGTCAGCCGTCAGCGCGCTGGTGGCGCTGCTGCCATTTCTCTACATCTGGATGATCCTGCGGGATGTGCTGAATGCCGCGCCTGACTATGCGCAGGCGGTCAATATTCCGCACTACGGCTGGATGGCGGTGCTGTCCTATCTCATTTATATCGCGGCGCTGATGTGCTCCCATCTGTCTGCGTTCCGGGTGACGACCAATCTGCGGCGGGCCGCCTCGGAGCATCTGGCCCGGCTCCCACGGGGCTTCACGGAGCACTTTGGCAGCGGAAAGCTGCGCAAGATCATTCAGGAGAGCACCGGTGCGGCAGAGATCTACCTCGCGCACCAGCTGCCCGACAGTACAGCGCCATGGCCACGCCGGTGGGCCTGCTGGTGCTGCTGTTTGTGTTTGACTGGCGGCTGGTGCTGCTGTTTGTGTTTGACTGGCGGCTGGGTTTTGTCATTATGACGGCGATGACCGGAAAGCGTATGACGGAGAAAATGCGCCAGTACGGCAACGCGCTGGCCGCCATGTCCGGCGAGGCGGTGGAATACGTCCGTGGCATTCCGGTGGTCAAAACCTTCGGCCAGTCCGTGTTCTCCTTCAAAAAGTTCAAGGCGACCATCGACGAGTATGAGAAGTGGGTCATTGCCTACACCAAGGACCTGCGTATGCCGATGATGCTCTATACCGCGGCCATCAACGGCGTGTTTGCCTTCCTCATTGCGGGCGGGCTTCTGTTCACCAGAGATGGTGTGACACCGGAATTTCTGCTGAATCTGCTGTTTTACATCATCATCACGCCGGTCATCTCACTGACCCTGACAAAGATCATGTATATGATCGAAAACAAGATGGTAGTGGCCGATGCGCTGAGCCGCATTGACGCCATTCTGGACGCAGAGCCTATGGCTGAGAGTGAACAGCCTCAGCACCCGAAGGACGGCTCTGTGGTGCTGGAGAATGTGCGCTTCAGCTATGGCGGCGGGACAGATGTCATCAAGGGCGTCTCCATGGAGATACCGGCCGGAAAGACGGTGGCGCTGGTCGGTCCCTCCGGCGGTGGCAAGACCACTGTCTCCCGGCTGGCCGCACGGTTTTGGGATCACCAGAAGGGGCGCATCACCGTGGGCGGCATGGAAATTTCCAAGATCGACCCGGAGAAGCTCATGGAGCTCTATTCCATCGTGTTTCAGGATGTGACGCTGTTTGATAATACGATCCTGGAGAATATCCGCCTTGGCCGCAAGGATGCCACGGACGAAGAAGTTCTGGCGGCGGCACGGCTGGCCAATTGTGACGAATTTGCAGAAAAGCTCTCGGACAAGTGGAACACCGACATCGGCGAAAACGGCTGTGCGCTCTCCGGCGGCGAGCGCCAGCGGATCTCCATTGCCCGCGCCTTTTTGAAGGATGCCCCCATCATCCTGCTGGACGAGGCAACGGCCAGCCTGGACGTGGAAAATGAGACGCTGATCCAGACGGCGCTGTCCCGGCTGATCCAGAACAAAACGGTTCTTATCATCGCCCACCGGATGCGTACTGTGGTACTGTGGCCGGTGCAGACAAGATCGTGGTGCTGGCTGACGGCGTGGCGGCCGAGCAGGGGAGTCCTGATGAGCTGTATGCCGGAAATGGCCTGTATACGCATATGGTGGATCTGCAGACCGGAAGCCAGAATTGGACGATTTGAAATCAACCCGGTCAACTGAAATGGTAAAAAGACAGCCTCGCTTCAGATGAAATGAGGCTGTCTTTTTGCGCTTAATAG
>CALEQS010000119.1 GCA_937907975.1 uncultured Clostridia bacterium
TGGAGCGCCTGCGGCGTTTATCCCACTCGCCCTGAAATATGCCGCAGGCATATTTCTTTCTCGGGCTCACCCCACACTGTGGGGAATCACCCCTCAAGGGGAAGGCTTTGTATGCAGCGCTGGCAACTTTAGACTCCCCCTCAAATGTAACATTTTTATGAATCCCCTTGCATTTCATAGCCGATTGACTATAATAGGATTAGCACTCAGAAGAAATGAGTGCTAATCCTTTTCGTATTCAAACTATCTTTTTCATATAGGAGGCTGTTTCTTATGGCAAAGAAGCAATTCAAAGCGGAGAGCAAGCGCCTGCTCGACCTGATGATCAACTCGATCTACACCCACAAGGAGATCTTCCTGCGTGAGATCCTGTCCAACGCCAGCGACGCGGAGGACAAGCTGGCCTATCGGGCGCTGACGGACGACAGCGTGGGCATGAACCGCTCCGATTTCAAGATCATTATCACCCCGGACAAGGTGGCCCGGACGCTGACCATCAGCGATAACGGCATCGGCATGACGAAGGACGAGCTGGACACCAATCTGGGCACCATCTGCAAATCCGGCTCCCGCCAGTTCAAGGAGGAGCTGAAGGAGGAGGACGCCGCCAAGGCGGAGGACATCGACGTGATCGGCCAGTTCGGCGTGGGCTTCTATTCTGCCTTCATGGTGGCCGACGAGGTCACCGTGATCACCAAGCCCTTCGGCAGTGACGTGGCCTACAAGTGGCACTCCACCGGTCTGGACGGCTACTCCATCACCGAGTGCGACAAGGCTGGTGTGGGTACTGACGTGATCCTGCACATCAAGCCGGACACCGAGGACGAGAAGTACGAGGAGTACCTGGAGGAGTACCGCATCCAGGCTCTGGTGAAGAAGTACAGCGACTATATCCACTATCCCATTGAGATGCTGCTGCACAAGTCCCGCCAGAAGCCCCGCCCTGAGGGCGCCGGCGACGACTACAAGCCCGAGTGGGAGGATTACACCGAGTGGGCGACCCTGAACTCCATGGTGCCCATCTGGCAGAAGCGCAAGGACGAGGTCACCGAGGAGGAGTACGCCAACTTCTATCAGGACAAGTTCGACGACTATGAGGCCCCGCTGGACACCATCAAGGTGAGCGCCGAGGGCACCGTCAGCTATGAGGCCCTGCTGTTCATCCCCTCCAAGACCCCCTATGATTTCTACACCCGCGAGTATGAGAAGGGCCTGCAGCTCTACTCCTCCGGCGTGCTCATCATGGACAAGTGCGCCGATCTGCTGCCCGACTACCTGCGCTTTGTCAAGGGCGTTGTGGACACCCCCGACGTCAGCCTGAACATCAGCCGCGAGATGCTCCAGCAGACCCGCGAGCTGAAGGTCATTGCCAAGAATCTGGACAAGAAGGTGCGCGGCGCGCTGGAGACCATGCTCAAGGACGACCGGGAGAAGTACGAGAAGTTCTGGAAGGCCTTTGGCACCCAGATGAAGTACGGTGTTGTGGGCAACTATGGCATGGACAAGGACAACCTGAAGGATCTGCTGCTGTTCACCTCCTCCGCCGCGGAGAAGGGCACCTCCCTGAAGGAGTATGTCTCCCGTATGCCTGAGGATCAGAAGTATATCTACTACGCCTGCGGCGAGGATGCCCAGAAGCTGAGCAAGCTGCCCCAGGCCGAGCGCATTCTGGATGCGGGCTATGAGATCCTGTACCTCACCGAGGATGTGGATGAGTTCTGCATGCAGGTGCTGGCCACCTACGACGAGAAGCCCATCAAGAGCATCAACGCCGAGGACGCCCTGCCCGAGACCGACGAGGAGAAGAAGGCCGCCGAGGAGAAAGCCGAGGCCGGCAAGGCTGTGCTGGACTTCCTGAAGGAGACCCTGGGCGACAAGATCAAGGAGGCCCGCATCTCCAAGATCCTGAAGAGCCACCCCGTCTGCATGGTGGCCGACGGCCCCATGTCTCTGGAGATGGAGAAGTATCTTAAGAAGCAGAATGCCGATATGCAGGGCATCAAGGCCGAGCGTGTGCTGGAGGTCAACCCCGACTCCCCCGCCTATGCCGCACTGCAGAAGGCTATGGAGAGCGACCCGGAAAAGGCCAAGAAGTACGCCGAGCTGCTCTACTGCCAGGCTCTGCTGATCGCCGATCTGCCGCTGGAGGATCCCAGCGCCTACACCGATCTGGTGTGCAGCCTGATGGATTGATCCGGCGCCAATCAAATAGAAAATAGAACCGCCCCCGGATGTGCAATGCATCCGGGGGCGGTTTTTTGCTGGGGCTTGGTGAAATAAAGGCAGGCTACCACCCATGTCATTCTGAGGGAGCGTTAGCGACCGAAGAATCTTACAGCACCGATGTCCGACGATCCGCATGGCATATGGAAGGCTTCACTTTACTTCCACAAACCCCAATTTATCCCCTGAGCGGAGCCGTGGGCGCGGTGCGTGCTGCCTGGAAAAGAGCAAAAAACCGGGCCGGGCAGATGCTGTCCGGTCCGGTCGATTTATAGTTGGATCCAATCAGTATGCGACGCCCCAGACGACCATCTTGTCGGCGGGTTTTCCGCACACGGCGCACTTGCAGGCGCCGATCTTCTTCTGCTCCAGCGGCATACAGCGGGAGGACACGCCGGCCTTCTCCTTCATGGCCAGTTCGCACTCCAGACTGCCGCACCACATGGTCTCGGCAAAGCCGCCGCGCTTGGACATGGCGTCCTTGACCTCCTCAAGGGTCTCGCAGGTGTAGGTGTTCTCCTCCAGGCGCTTCTTGGCGGACTCGTAGAGGTTGGTGTGCAGGGCCTTCAGCAGCTCGGGCACCTTCTCCTCCAGCTCGTCCAGCGGCACGAAGGCCTTTTCACCGTTGTCGCGGCGGGCGATGACACACTGGCCCTTCTCGATGTCTTTGGGGCCGATCTCCACGCGCAGAGGCACGCCCTTCATCTCATACTCGGCGTACTTCCAGCCGTTGGACTGGTCGGTATCGTCGCACTTGACCCGCAGGCCCAGAGCGAGCAGCCGGTCGCGCAGAGCGTAGGCGGCGTCCAGAACGCCCTCCTTGTGCTGGGCCACGGGGATGACCACCACCTGTACGGGGGCGATAGGGGGCGGCAGCACCAGGCCGTTGTCGTCGCCGTGAGTCATGATGACTGCGCCGATCAGACGGGTGGTGGAGCCCCAGGAGGTCTGGAAGGGGTACTGCAGCTTGTTGTCCCGGCCGGTGAAGGTG
>CALEQS010000120.1 GCA_937907975.1 uncultured Clostridia bacterium
CGATCTTGCCGATGGTGGTGGTCTTGCCCACGCCGTTCACGCCGATGAACAGCACGACGGAGGGCTTGGTGGAAAGATCCAGGCTCAAATCGCCCACGGTGAGCATTTCGGCGAGGATCTCCTTCATGCAGCTGCGGGCACCCTCAGTGTCCTTGATGCGGCGCTCCTTGGTGCGCCGGCGCAGCTCGTCCACCGCCTTCATGGTGGTGTCCATACCCATGTCGGCCAGGATCAGCGACTCCTCCAGCTCATCGTAGAACTCGTCTGTCAGCTTGGAGAAGCCATTGAAAATGCCGATCTTTTTGATTTTGTCGAAAAAACCCATGGTGTTGCTCCTTCATTTACTTAATGTGCAGTTCCTTTTCTACATCATTTAAATTGATCGTCAGGATCCTCGAAATACCCTGATCCTGCATTGTAACGCCGTAGAGCACGTCGGCTTCCTCCATGGTGCCGCGGCGGTGGGTGATGCAGATGAACTGGGTATGATCGGTCAGGTTGCGCATATAGCGGGCAAAGCGGACAACATTGGCGTCGTCCAGCGCGGCCTCGATCTCGTCCATCACGACGAAGGGCGTGGGGCGCACCTTCAGGATGGAGAAGTACAGCGCAATGGCCACGAAGGCCTTCTCGCCGCCGGAGAGCAGAGAGATGATCTTCAGACTCTTGCCCGGGGGCTGGACCTTGATCTCGATGCCGCAGTTCAGAATATCGTCCTTGTCCTCCAGCTCCAAAGAGGCCTTGCCGCCCCGGAACAGTTCCTGGAAGGTCTGGGAGAAGGATTTTGAGATGAGTTCAAACTGCTCGGCAAAGATCTCCTTCATCTGCTCCGTGATAGAGCTGATGATGCCCTCCAGTTCTGTCTTGGCCTTCTCCACATCGGCACGCTGGTCAGAGAGGTAGGTATAGCGCTCATTGACCCGCTGGAACTCCTCGATGGCGCCCACATTGACCGGGCCGAGGGCGTTGATGGCGCGCTTGAGCTCCGCAATGCGGCGGGTGGCCTTCTGAAGGTTCTCCAGCTCCTGCCGCTGTTTCTGGGCCTCGGAGTGGGAGAGCTCGTAGTTGTCCCAAAGCTTGTCCAGGATCTGCTTCTCCTCCATCTCGGCGGCATTTTTCTTCTGCTCCAGCCGGGCGCAGTCCCGTTCCAGAGCCAGCAGTTCTTCGTTCTTTGCCCGAGCATCCTTATCGGCCTGGGTGCGCTGGGCTTCCAGCGTGAGCCGCTCGGCGGTGACAGTCTTAGAGCGCTCTTCACAGGCAGTGCGTTCCTCCCGGTGTTCACCCAGGGTGCTCTCCTTCTCCTGGATGGAGCGGCGCAGCTCGGCGTCCCGGTCGCCACAGGCGGCGATCATCTCCCGGCGCTGATCCTGATCGGTGGAAAGGCCGCTCTGGAGCGTTCGCAGCTCCTCCATGGCGTGTTCCACCGCGCCGGCCTCCGCCTCCAGTCCGGCCAGCTCCACATTCAGGCTGGCGATGGTCTCGGCGATGCTCTGGCTTTTCTCACGAATAGCGGCCTCACCCACGGACTTGCCGTCGGCCTCGGCACGCAGGGCGGCGGAGGCACCTTCCAGTTCGGTGATCCGGGCCCGGGCGGCTTCAGTGTCCTCCTCGGTCTTTTTCAGACGCTGGGACAGTGTTTTCTGCTCCTCCTGATAGCCCGTCAGGGCCCGCTCCAGACCGGAGATCAAAATATCATACTGGCCCGCTTCGCCCTCCAACCGGAGGACGGCAGAATCCAGCTCATGCTTTTCGTTCTGAGCCTTCTCCAGCTCATAGGCGGCCTGCTGTTCCTCCCGCTGGGCTTCGGCGGCTTCCTTCTTGGCCGTGCCCAGCTGGGTCTGAATGCCGCCGATCTGCTTACGGAGCCGCTCCAGCTCATTGGAGCGGGACAGAATGCCCGCACTGCGGCTGACACTGCCGCCGGTCATGGAGCCGCCGGCATTCAGCACCTGGCCGTCCAGCGTAACGATGCGGTAGCGGTGGCGGTAGGCACGGGCGATGGCGATGGCACTGTCCATATCCTCCGCGATGATGACCCGGCCCAGCAGGTTGGCAAATACGTTTTGATAGGCCTCGTCATAGCGGATGAGCTGGGAGGCAATGCCAACAAAGCCCCGCTGGCGCTCCAGACCGTTCTCCTGAATGGAGTTGGGCCGAATGGCGTCCATAGGCAGGAAGGTGGCGCGGCCGGAGTCCCGACGCTTCAGGTAGGCGATGGCCGACTTGCCGTCCTCCTCCCGCTCCACAACGATATTCTGCATCGCGCCGCCAAGGGCGATCTCAATGGCGACAGTATACTGATCCGGCACCTTCAAAAGGCCGGCCACAGGCCCCCGGACGCCGGAGAGTTGTCCCCGGTCGTGGGCTTGCATGACCACCTTGACCGCCTTGGAATAGCCCTCATAGACCTTTTCCATCTCGGTCAGCATATGGATGCGGGAGTTCAGGGAGTTTTCCTCCATGGTGAGCTGGACCACCCGGTCATTGGTGGCGGTCAGCTTTTTGCGCCGGGACTGGCGGCGCAGATCATAGCCGCTGATGACATTGGCCACGCCGTCCCGCTTTTCCCTGGCCTTGGCCAGTTCGGCATTCTTGGCATCCGATTCTTTCTTAGCCGCAGTCAGCCGGTCGCTAGTCTCCTGCTGGGCGGCTGACAGAGTGGTATCCCGGTCCAGCAGCTCCTGCTGAGCGGCGGCGAGGGCACTGAGCAGCGCCCGGGCATCTCCCGCCGAGGCGTTCTGCACCTCTTCCCTGCGGCGCAGTTCTTCCAGCTCGCCGGCCAAGGTTCCGGCACTCTGGCGGGTCTCCGCCGCACTGCGCTCCTGCTCAGCCAGCTGGGCACGCAGTTCCTGCTGGCGCTCGGTGATCTCTGTGAGCCGGTGCTCCCGGTCAGCGATCTGCGCCGCCACAGACTGGGCCCGGTCATCCTGCTGACCCATCTCCCGCTTGAGCCGGTCGGCATTTTCCATATTATTGCGCAGCTCGGTCTTCAGCACGGCGATGGAGGACTCCAGCTCGCCGCTGACCTCATCCATCTGCGCCAGCTCTGCACGGATGCGCTCCAGCGTGCGTTCACGCTCCTGCATCCGCTCACCCAGTTCCTCACTGCGGCGGTACAGAGCCTCCTGCGCGCTGGCGGCAGCATCCCGGTCCTGCGCGGCATTCTCATAGTCGGCGATCAGCTTGCGGCTGCTCTCGCGCAGGCGGTCCAGCTGCTCCATCCAGACGGAGATCTCCAGTCCCCGCAGTTCATCCCGGCAGACCAGATACTTCTTGGCCTTTTCGGACTGCACCCGCAGCGGCTCCACCTGCATCTCCAGCTCCTCGATCTTATCGGAGATGCGCACCAGATTGTCGGCGGTGTGGCCCAGCTTGCGCTCGGCCTCCTCCTTGCGGTGGCGATAGCGGGAGATGCCTGCCGCCTCCTCAAAGATCTCGCGCCGGTCGGCACTCTTGACGGACAGGATGGCGTCCACCTTGCCCTGGCCGATGATGGAGTAGCCCTCCCGGCCAAGGCCGGTGTCCATGAACATCTCGTTCACGTCCTTCAGGCGGCAGGAGGCCTTGTTGATGAAATATTCACTCTCGCCGGAGCGGTAGTAGCGCCGGGTCACCATAACCTCGGCCTCCGGCCGGTCAAAGATATGGGTGGAGTTATCCAGGATCAGCGAAACCTCGGCATAGCCCATCTGCTTGCGCTTCAGGGTGCCGCCGAAGATCACGTCCTCCATTTTGCCGCCCCGGAGGGCCTTGGAGGACTGCTCGCCCATGACCCACAGGATGGCGTCCGAAATATTCGATTTTCCGCTTCCGTTCGGGCCGACGATGGCGGTGATCGCCTCGCCGAAAGTGAGCACGGTCTTATCCGGGAAGGATTTGAACCCCTGGATCTCTAAGGCTTTTAAATACAAAGGATGCACCTCTATCGCGCAACGAGCGCATGAATACAAATTAACAATTTATTATAGCAATTCAAATACCGGAATGCAAGAATTACGCCGGGTTTTGTATCCTGTTTTTTGCAAAAGAACGGCGCTCTGTGTCAGGATAACACAGAGCGCCGCAGAAAGCAGGTCCATTTTGTCGTCTGTTCCGCCGGTTTTATCACTTGGACTGGGCGATAGCCTCGGCCACCCGGATGCCGTCCACCGCCGCCGAGACGATGCCGCCGGCATAACCGCAGCCCTCCCCGCAGGGGTAGACGCCCTGCAGACTGGACTGATAGTCCGCGCCGCGCACCACCCGCACCGGAGAGGAGGAGCGGGTCTCTACGCCGGTGAGCACCGCCTCCGGGCAGGCAAAGCCGCGCACCTTCCGATCAAATATCGGCAGAGCATCCCGGAGCGTTCCGGCGACGTAATCGGGCAGGCACAGCCCCACGTCCGTCCACATCACGCCGGGCTGATAGGTAGGCTCGATGCCTCCGCAGGCGGTGGACGCCCTGCCGGCGAGGAAATCCCCCACCAGCTGTGCCGGGGCGCGGAATCTGCCGCCGCCGTGCTGAAACGCCAGCTGTTCCCAGTAAGTCTGGAATCGCACACCCGCCAGCGGGTCATCTCCGCCGAAGTCCTCCGGGTTGACCCCCACCAGAAAGCCGCCGTTGATATTGCGCCCGTCCCGGGCGCGGTAGCTCATGCCGTTTGTGACAAGCGCCCCCTGTTCCGAGGCGGCGGCCACCACCTGCCCGCCCGGGCAGACGCAGAACGTGAAGGCGCTGCGGCCCGAGGGCAGATGACAGGAGAGCTTATAATCGCTGGGCGGCAGCTTGTCCCACGCCGGACCGAACTGAGCTTGGCTGATGGCGTCCTGATCGTGCTCGATGCGCACGCCGATGGCAAAGTTCTTGCGCTCCATGGGCAGGCCGATGGACTGGAACAGCTCGTAATTGCCTGTGTCGGAGTGGCCGACGGCCAGCACCACTGCGTCCGTGGAGAGCTCGTATTCTGCCCTGCCGCTCTCCTGCACGCGGACACCGGTGATCCGATCCCCATCGGAGCACAGGCCGGTCATGCGGGCACTGTAACGGATGTCACACCCCAGCTCCAGCAGTTCCACGCGGATATTGCGCACCACATCCCGCAGGCAGTCAGTGCCGATATGGGGCTTATGGGAGTAGAGGATGTCCGCTGATGCTCCGGCGGCGGCGAAGGAGTCGAACACCGCGCTCATACGGGGATCGTGGGTGCCGGTGGTCAGCTTGCCGTCGGAAAACGTGCCGGCGCCGCCTTCACCAAACTGGACGTTGGAGCGCTCATTGAGCGCTCCCGTCCGCCAGAAGGCCTCCACATCCCGCACCCGCTCCTCCACGGGCCGCCCCTGTTCCAGCACGGTACAGGGCACACCGTTCCGAGCAAGATAGAGGGCGCAGAACAGACCGGCCGGGCCCATGCCCACGATCACCGGCCGCTGATCTGACTGCCGCTGCACCGCCGGGAAATGATAGGCTTTGCGCTCCACCGGCTTGACCTGCCGCAGCTGCCGTCGCAGGATGGCGGGCTCATCGGCCAAGTCCAGCTGAACGGTATAGACCAGATGGATCTGATCCTTTTTCCGGGCATCCACCGACTGGCGGACGATATGCACCTCGCCCAGCTCGGAGGCCGGGCGCTTCAGCAGCTTGGAGAGCCTGCGGCGCAGTGCCTCCTCATCCGCCTCCACACTCAGGCAGATATTACTCACTTGAATCATAGGTTCACCATTTTCCTGCAGATTTTATCTTATTTTATCACGGCGGCGCATACTTTGAAAGCGGTGATCGCAATGTATGCTTATTTTTTCACGTCTGGAGGCTGGCGGGTACGGGTCTGGCAGGAATTCGTACTGGGGATGCCGCTGCTGCGGCTGGAGGTGCCTGTCAAGCTGAACCAGCGGCGGTGCAGGCACATCCGGCGTTGGCTGGAACGGTGCGGCGTGCATCAGCTGCTAAACCGCCCAAAGCACTGGCCGGAAACGGAAACTCTGCCGCCGCTGAACAGCACCCGGGCGCTCTGGATCACAAAGACGCCGGAGGCGGCGTTCGTTCTGCTGGCTCAGGCGGGCGTTTCTCCGGCGCGGGGCCGGATAGAGCTCTGCGCTAATTGCTTTACCCCAGAGCTTGCAGGTACGGTCATGGCGCTGGCCGACTCCGTCCGTGCATTTTCCTTCTCCTGCCCGGTGCCGGAGGCGTTCTGCTGGCAGCTCCAGCGTGACCACGGACTATGTCCCCGCCTTGGCGGAGGAACCGCTGATCTGTCCATATGCTTCTCCCCTGCGCAGCGCACACACGCTCTGCCGCTCTGGCAGGAGCGGCCCGAGATCTCCGGGCTCCGGCTCACGGCTCCCGGGCTGGAGTGCCCCGTCGGCTGTCCGGAGGTGCCGCTGCTGGCGGCTCTGTGGGCGCAGGGGCGCATCGGCACAGAAGAAGTTCGCATTCGGGCGGATTTTGCTTGACATACCTTTATATACAATTTATAATATTTTGGATAATGTAGCAGTATGGCCTTTTTTTGCCCTTACGCCATTGCGCAGAAAGAGGTTCATGACCAAATATTCTGGAAGGTTGTGTTTTATCATGGCAAAAGTATATAAGCTGACCGCCGCCCGTCTGAAGGAACTGCAGGACGAAATGGTCTGGATGAAGACCGTCCGTGAAAAGGAAGTGGCTGACCTCATCAAGGAAGCCCGCTCCTTTGGCGATCTGTCCGAGAACAGCGAGTATGACGAGGCGAAGAACGAACAGGGCAAGCTCTACTCCCGCATGGCTGAGGTCGAGGACATTCTGGCCAACTACGAGCTCATCAATGAGGACGAGTTTGACGCCGCCACCATCCATCCCGGCAGCGTGGTGAAGGTGCACTGCGACGAGCTGAACATGGACGTGGAATACAAGATCGTCGGCTCTCAGGAGGCCGACCCCATGCATGGCCGAATCTCCGAGGAGTCCCCCTTTGGCCGCGCCCTGATGGGCCAGCACGAGGGTGCCACCGTCGTGGTGGAAGCTCCCGCCGGCCAGACTCATTACACCGTTCTGAGCATTTCCTGAGACACCTATAGAGAAAGAAGGAGCAAGATTCATGGCTGAGAAGCAATCCAACGGCAACCAGAAGGTCTCCGAGCAGCAGGTGCGCCGGGAAAAGCTGACCCTCCTGCAGGAGGCGGGCCGCGACCCCTTTGTGCAGACCAAGTTTACGGTGACCAATTTCAGCACCGATATTACCGAGCATTTTGACGAGATGGAGGGCCAGATCGTCACCATCGCCGGCCGCCTGATGAGCAAGCGCGGCATGGGCAAGGTGTCCTTCTGCGACCTGCAGGACAAAAAGGGCCGCGTGCAGCTCTATGTCCGCCGTGACCTGGTGGGCGAAGACGAGTACACATGGTTCAAGAAGTATGACACCGGCGACATCGTGGGTGTTACCGGCGAGGTATTCAAGACCGAGAAGGGCCAGATCTCCGTCCGGGCCAGCAAGGTGACTCTGCTAAGCAAGGCGCTTCAGCCCCTGCCCGAGAAGTTCCACGGCCTGACCGATCAGGAGACCCGCTACCGCCAGCGCTATGTGGATCTGATCGTCAATCCCGACGTGAAGGACACCTTTGTGAAGCGCAGCCTGATCCTGCGGGAGCTGCG
>CALEQS010000121.1 GCA_937907975.1 uncultured Clostridia bacterium
TGATTCACGAATTTCTACCGTGCAGGTGTCCAACTTGCACTTGCAATTTGCGGAAATTTTTGCTTTCATGTTTTATACTATTATCACTTTGCATTGAAATTTGTTGAGAAAAGAGAGAGTGCATGACGATCGTTACTAAAATCATAGAGTCGGTCTATTACTTCCTCTGGGGCGACTGGATTCGCCTGCCGCTGCCCGGGGGAAGTACACTTACACTGCCTCTGCTGGCAGTGCTGCTGGTTCCCGCGGGGATCTTTTTCACGCTGCGCACCCGTTTCGTCCAGCTGCGTCTGCTGCCGGACATGGTGCGTGCGCTGACGGAGAAAAATGGGGGCGGGAAGAAGGAAAAGGGCGAGCTGTCCGGGCTTCAGGCGCTCATTGCATCCACCGCCGCCCGGGTCGGAATGGGCAATCTGGTGGGCGTTGTGGCGGCCATCTCTGCCGGCGGCGCGGGTGCGCTGTTCTGGATGTGGCTGACGGCGCTGCTGGGTGCGGCCACCGCCTTTGTGGAGGCCACGCTGGCCCAGCTGCACAAGCAGCGCGACTCGCTTTACGGCGGCTGGCGGGGCGGCCCGGCCTACTACATCCACGACTGGGTCAACTCCAAGCGGCGAGGAAAGCCGCGCAAGAGTGTGCTGGCTGTGCTGTTTGCCGTGTCCGGCCTGATCTGCTGGTGCGGCATCAGCCAGGTCATCAGCAATTCGGTCACCTCCTCATTCCAGAATGCATTTCATATTCCGCCGATCTGGACGACGGTGGTTCTGGTGGCGCTGGCGGCGGTGATCGTACTGCGGAAAAATGCGACGGTCAAGGTGCTGGACGTGCTGGTGCCCATTATGGCGGGGATCTACCTTCTGCTGACACTGGTGCTGGTCGCCCTCAATTTCCGCCGGCTGGGCAGTGTGTTTGGCCGTATTTTCGCAGAGGCATTCGGCCTGCGGCAGGTCGTGGCCGGCGGTTTTGGCGCGGTGCTGATGAACGGAATCAAGCGCGGCCTGTTCTCCAATGAGGCGGGCAGCGGATCTGCCCCCTGCGCCGCTGCGACCGCAGAGACGGATCACCCGGCCAAGGTGGGGCTGACTCAGGCCATGGGCGTGTTCATTGACACCCTTCTGTGTACCTGCACGGCCCTCATTATGCTGCTGGCTCCGACGGAGCTGGTCGATGGGCTGGAGGGCATGGCGCTCCTGCAGACGGCTATGCAGTGGCATCTGGGCAGCTTTGGCTCAATTTTTATCGCCGTCATTCTCTGGCTGTTCAGCTTTACCACATTTATTGGAATCCTGTTTTATGCCCGCTCCAATGTGGCCTATCTGTTCGGCGACCGCTGGGCGGCTCAGACGGGCTACAAGATCCTGGCGCTCATCATGCTCTTTGTGGGCGGACTGGCCGCCTATCACATTGTCTGGGACCTGGGCGATGTGGGCGTGGGCCTTATGACGGTGTTTAACCTGATCGCGCTGGTGCCGCTTTCCAGACAGGCGGTGGACAGCCTGAAGGACTATGAGTCCCGCCGGAGACATTGACTCGAAGAAGTGATTTGACAAAAGCCGCAGGAAACTGCGGCTTTTGTGCGTTTCGGTGCTTGACATTTCAATGAAAAAAGTCCATACTAGTTAATCAAAGCTAACCAAATAACAGCGCGCACAAAAGTTAGCCACACCTAATATCAAAAAGCGCGTATTTTAGCGAACAGACATCCGAAGGAGTGCATAGCTATGGTTAAGACAACGCTGAAGATCGACGGCATGATGTGCGGAATGTGTGAAAGCCACATCAATGACACCGTGCGCAAGGTGGGTGCGGTCAAAAAGGTGACCTCTTCCCATACGAAGGGAGAGACGGTGATCGTCTCCGAGCAGGCTCTGCCTGAGCAGGCACTGCGGGATGCCATTGCCGCCACCGGCTATCAGGTGCTGAGCGTGCAGAGTGAGCCCTATGAGAAGAAGGGCTTTTTCAGCCGCTTCAAGTGAGTGCAGTCTCAAGCTGCGTTGTCCCCGCGCAGACCGCTGCGGCGGCCTGCGCGGATTTTTTAGAATTGGAGGTATGCCATGTATCTGATCGGGGGTTTGACCATTCCGTTTTTGGGTACGACACTGGGGGCTGCCATGGTATTTCTGATGCGCGGCACGATCGATCCCCGGGTGGAAAAGCTGCTTCTTGGCTTTGCATCCGGTGTTATGATCGCCGCATCCGTCTGGTCGCTGCTCATCCCGTCCATCAATATGTCTGCCGAGGCGGGGAAGATCGCCTGGGTGCCGGCCGTGGTCGGCTTCCTGCTGGGTGTCGCCTTTCTGCTTCTGCTGGACTGCCTGATCCCGCATCTGCACAACCACAGCGATAAGCCGGAGGGACTGCACACAAAGGCCTCCCGCACCGTCATGCTGGTTTTTGCAGTGACGCTCCATAATCTGCCTGAGGGCATGGCGGTGGGCGTCACATTTGCCGGGGCCCTGATGGGCCAGACCGGTATCACCATGGCCGGTGCACTGGCGCTGGCAGTGGGCATCGCCATTCAGAATTTTCCAGAGGGGGCGATCATCTCCATGCCTCTGCGCGGGGAGAATGTCCCAACCGGAAAGGCGTTTCTGTACGGCGTGCTCTCCGGCGCGGTGGAGCCGGTGGGGGCGGTGCTCACCATTCTGCTGGCCCGCCAGCTGGGGCCGGTTTTGCCCTATCTGCTGTCCTTCGCGGCGGGTGCCATGCTCTATGTGGTCATTGAGGAGCTGATCCCGGAGGCCCAGGACGGGGAACACTCCAATCTGGGCACGATCGGGGCGGCGCTGGGCTTTGCGCTTATGATGGTGCTGGATGTGGCGCTGGGATGAGCGTACATGGATATTATAAATGGGAGGAACGACCGATGAGTCAGGACATAGAGACAAAACGGGAGCGGGAAAAGCGGATGGTCAGCCAGATGATCCTGCTCTACTGCCGGAAGAATCACAATACGCCGGGTGGATTGTGCCCGCAGTGCCGGAAGCTGGATGACTATGCCCGCGCCCGCAGCGAGCACTGCCCATTCATGGAGACAAAGACCTTCTGCTCCAACTGTCGTGTGCACTGCTATAAACCGGAGATGCGGGAAGAAATCCGAAAGGTCATGCGCTTTTCCGGCCCGCGGATGATCTTTTATCATCCGGCGGCGGCAATACGCCATGTGATCGAGACACAGAAGGAGCGGCGCCGACTGGCCGCTGAGGGCTGAACATATCCGAGAGAAGCATTTCTCTCGGATATTTTTCTGCCTGTACATATCTGGGACATATTTTAGAATTACAATAATTTGACTTTATTGGCCCAGAACAGGAAAAGGAGCGACGCTATGCTTCAATTAAAACAGATCCATAAACAGTACAAGACGGGTGAACTGGTGCAGACCGCGCTGGATTCGGTCAGTCTGAATCTGCGCGACAACGAGTTTGTGGCCATCCTCGGCCCCAGCGGCTCAGGCAAGACCACGCTGCTGAACATCATCGGCGGCCTTGACCGCTACGACAGCGGCGACCTCATCATCAACGGGATCTCCACCAAAGAATACACTGACCGGGACTGGGACTCCTACCGCAACCACACCATCGGCTTCGTGTTTCAGAGCTATAACCTGATCCCGCACCAGTCTGTGCTGGCCAATGTGGAGCTGGCGCTGACCATCTCCGGCGTGTCCAAGGCGGAGCGCCGCCGCCGGGCCCAGGCCGCGCTGGAGCAGGTGGGACTGGGCAATCAGATCCATAAAAAGCCCAGCGAGATGTCCGGCGGCCAGATGCAGCGGGTGGCCATCGCCCGGGCGCTGGTGAATAACCCGGACATTCTGCTGGCCGACGAGCCAACCGGTGCACTGGATAGCGAGACCAGTATTCAGGTCATGGAACTGCTCAAGGAAGTGGCGAAAGACCGGCTGGTGGTCATGGTGACCCACAACCCGGAGCTGGCAGAGCAGTATGCCACCCGTATCGTCAACCTGAAGGACGGCGTGATCCAGTCGGATACCATGCCCTTTGAGGTGGATGAGTCAGCCCAAACGCCCCCGGAACACAAGAACATGGGCCGCTCCTCCATGTCCATCTTTACATCTCTTGCGCTGAGCTTCAACAATCTGCGCACCAAAAAGGCGCGCACCCTGTTGACCAGCTTTGCCGGTTCCATCGGCATCATTGGCATTGCGCTGATCCTGTCGCTCTCCACCGGCGTCAACAACTATATTGCCTCGGTGGAGAAGGAGACCCTTTCGGAATATCCTGTGCAGATCCTGTCCTCCGGCATGGACTTCACCTCCATGATGACCGGCGGCCGGGAGGATCAGACCCAGAGCGAGGAAACAAAGCAGAGTGATCCGGACACGGTAACTGTGCGCCGCCTGCTCACCAGTATGTTCTCTGGGGTCAACACGAATGATCTGAAGAGCTTAAAGGGCTGGCTGGACAGCGGTGAGAGCGGAGTGGAGGACTACTCGTCTGCCATTGAGTACGCCTATGATGTTCAGCCGCAGATCTACCGTCAGGACGGAGACGGCGTGCGCCAGGTGCACCCGGATCAGTCCTTTGTATCGGTTGGACTGGGCTCCAGCAGCTATGGCAACAGCATGATGAGCAGTATGATGAGCACCAACGTGTTCAGCGCTCTGCCAGAATCCTCGGACCTCTACGAGAATCAGTATCAGGTCAAGGCGGGCCATTGGCCAGAGAATTATAACGAGTGCGTACTGGTGCTGGGCAGTGACGGCAGTGTCAGCGACTTCCTGCTCTATACCCTCGGTCTGCGTGACAGCGTGGAGCTGGACGATATGATCAGGCGCTTCAGCGAAAATGAAGAGGTGACCACGCCAGACAACTACGGCACCTATTCCTATGATGATTTCCTCGGCATTACCTTCAAGCTGGTGAACAGTGCCGACTGCTATGCCTATGATGCGACCTATGGTGTCTGGAAGGATAAGCGCGAAGACGATCAGTTCATGAAGTCGCTGGTGGCCAATGGGGAGGACATCACCATCGTCGGCGTCGTTCAGCCGGAGGATGGGGCTATGGCCGCCATGCTGAGCTCCGGCATCAGCTACCCGGCCTCTCTGGTGCGTCATGTGGTAGAGCAGGCAGAGAACAGCCCCATTGTGCAGGCCCAGCTGGCTCAGCCAGAGGTCAATATGCTGACCGGCGACACGTTTGACGCGGAGGATGACGGCCAGAGCGCTTTCTCTCTGGAGGATATGTTCAGTGTGGACACGGATGCGCTGACGAAGGCATTCCAGTTTGACCAGAGCGCGCTGAAGCTGGATCTCAGCGGGCTGGGCAGTCTTAATATGGACACGGTGAATCTCGGTGGAATGCTGGACGCCTCCCAGATGGGGGAGGGAATGCCCGGCATTGATATGAACTCCATCCTGAGCGGTGTCAAGCTGAATGTGTCCAGTGAAGCGCTGCAGTCTCTGCTTACAGAGATCCTGCAGGGATATAAAGATTCTACTGCCAATGATTCGACCTTGGATTTTAGTCATTTGGGACAGGATATTACTTCCTATCTGAAGAGCGAGGAAGCGAAAGCGATCCTGATCAAACACTTGGAAAATATCATTGCGGACAGTGGCAGCGTCTCCATCTCCCCGGATGCGCTCCAGAAGGTCATTCAGGACGTGATGGCCGGATTTGAGGATTACACCCAGCGCAACGGGCTGGATGATCCGGATAAGTTCGGCGAATATCTGACAGAATATCTCCAGACAGACGAAGCACAGCAGATCATCCGGGAGGGTGCGAAGAACGTCGTCTCCATTGATGGTGAGATCGGTATTTCCGACGACGAGCTGAATGCACTGGCCTCGGACCTGCTGGCGGGCTATCAGAGCTATGCCGCCGCCAATGGACTGGCTGACCCCACCAAACTGGCGGACAGCTTTACAAATTACATCAGTACGCCGGAAGTTCAGCAGAAACTGCTGACCGGCGTGATGGGCATGGTGGACACCAGTGCGGTGGAACAGCAGTTTGCCGAAGCCATGACGGGCTATGCCGCCGCTTTCCAGAGCCAGATCGGCAGCATGATGCAGAACATTATGACCCAGCTGAGTGCTCAGATCGAAAACGCCCTGATCAACAGCTTTTCCAGCCTGGAGGAGCAGATGCAGTCCGCCTTCCACGTCGATGCGGATGCCTTTGCCAATGCCATTCAGGTCAATATGGATGAGAGTGAGATGGAGGAGCTTATGAGCTCCCTGATGTCTGCCCGCAGCGCTACCTATGCCAGCAATTTGAGCAGCTTCGGCTATGCGGATTTCTCGGATCCCAGCCAGATCAGCATTTACCCCAGGGATTTTGAGAGCAAGGCTGAGATCATTTCCCTGCTGGACGGCTACAACCAGAGCATGGAGGACGCGGGGCAGGAGGACAAGACGGTCCAGTACACCGACCTGGTGGGCACTATGATGTCCTCTGTCACCGATATTGTGAACATGATCTCCTATGTGCTAGTGGCCTTTGTGGCCATCTCGCTGATCGTCTCCTCTATCATGATCGGTGTCATCACCTATATCAGCGTCATGGAGCGCCGCAAAGAGATCGGCATTCTGCGAGCCATCGGTGCGTCCAAGCGCAACATCAGCGAGGTGTTCAATGCGGAGACCTTTATTATCGGTCTGTGCGCCGGCCTGCTGGGCATCATCCTGACAGAGCTGATCCTGATCCCCGGCAATGCGGTGATCCGTATGGTGACGGATGCGGGCATCCACGCCGCCCTGCCGCCGCTGGCGGGGCTGGTGCTGATCCTGCTGAGTACGCTTCTCACCATGATCGGCGGCTTCATCCCGTCTAAGAGTGCCGCCCGGAGCAACCCGGTCACGGCCCTGCGGTCCGAGTAACAAGAACAGAAATTGCATCTCCGCTTTTGCGGAGATGCAATTTTTTGCTTTAAATCTGGAAATCAAAACAGAATGCTGTTATAATAGCCGAAAGGGAGAAGGGCACCTGTGGCCTCCCGACGTAAATCTGAGAGCGTTAAGGGGAGCGGTGCCTGTATTATGTCTATCACATGGAACAAAATCTGACGACCGGAAGCGTATTCAAAAATGTAGTGCGGTTTTCACTGCCCTACCTGCTGTCCTACTTTTTGCAGACACTCTATGGCATGGCTGACCTCTTTATCGTGGGCCAGTTTGAAGGTGTTGCGGCGACAACGGCAGTGTCAGTGGGCAGTCAGGTCATGCACATGATCACCGTTATGCTGGTGGGCCTTGCCATGGGTGCCACTGTCTCCATCGGCCGGGCTGTGGGAGCGGGGGAGAAGCGGGAGGCCTCCCGGTGCATCGGAAATACGGTCACGCTGTTTATGGCCATCGCCGTTGTGCTGGCAGTGCTTCTGCTGTTCCTGCGCCGCCCGATCGTGAGCGTTATGTCTACTCCGGAAGAGGCAGTGGAGGGAACCGTCCGCTATCTGACCATCTGCTTTATCGGCATTCCGTTTATTACGGCCTATAATATCATCAGCTCCATTTTCCGCGGGCTGGGGGACAGCAAGAGCCCCATGTACTTCGTCGCCGCCGCCTGCGCGGCCAACATTGCGCTGGACTACCTCTTTATGGGTGCCCTGCATATGGGCCCCGCCGGTGCGGCGCTGGA